>NZ_MUFH01000295.1:0-2953 GCF_001996115.1 Salinivibrio sp. MA427 | reverse complement strand
TCCATGGGCTCTGACTGCCACGCCAATAATAGTGGACCTTTACCTCGCAATGCTCGGGCGCCTTTTCCGGCTGAATGCTGTGCGAAACGACGAGAAACGTTAGTGGTAACACCGCAATACAAGTGGCCTTGACGCGTTCGAATCAAATACACAAACCAAGGCGTGTCCATGCTCAATTACTGCCCCAACAGTGTACCTAACAGTTGACGTAGCTCTGATACCTCTTGCTCGAGTACCGTGACACGTTGAGAAAGGGAGACGTTATCAGACGCGCCAACCGCTTCTGATTCATCCTCTGAATGCATCAACGAATCAATCGACGCATCGGTAAACAAATGCCTGTACCGTGATTCTCGCTTACCCGCTTCACGGGGTAATTTTTGCACCCACTGTTGCTCAACCATGCTTGTCAGTGTTGCTTCGACGACCGCCATGCCATCAAAGGCGCACAAACGTTGCGTTCGAGTTCTTAGTTCTCCGGGTGTTTGCGCGCCACGCAGTAACAGTACACAAATAATGGCTTTTTGCTGTTCACTAAACGTCAAGTCACCAAATGTCGTGTTACAAAACCGATGCTGGTATTTTGTCACACGACTTCCGCTCCCCTCTTGCGGGCTGACAAGCCTTGCTTCTTCCAACTGATGGATAACATCCAGCACGTCTGAGTCCGACATATCGTAAACAGGATCGCGATTGCTTTTCTGATTCACTGCGGTGGTCAGCGCATTTAAAGTCAGCGGATAGTGATCTGGCGTCGTGACTTCTTTTTCAAGCAAGCAGCCAATAACACGCTGTTGGTATGGGGAAAGCTGTATTGACATAGTAGAGATGGACATAGTTGATGTCTCTATTCGGCTAAATGATTGGCTTTATATCAATTGACGGTGATGCAAGCAATCGCTGTTCACTGCCTTAGGGAACACACGAGCCACTCAGCAACCCCGAATACTGGTAGCGGGATCACATCTTTATCACGCGCTTATCCGCCGATCATCCTCCATCAAAGCGTGGCTAATGGTATACTTTGACGAAATGAAGTATGTGGAGAGCACGACATGGGCCTGTTTAGTTCAAAATCTCATCCAAATCATGGGTTATCTATCATTGCCAAAAACTGCAAAGTGGTGGGTGATATCGATCTTGAAGGTGACATTCAAATTGATGGGTTTGGAGAGGGAAATATTACTCAAGCCAATGCTGTTGTTATTTCTGCTTCTGGCCATTTTCGCGGTACCATTCACGCTAAACATATCACTATCAATGGGTTAATCGAAGGTCAGTGTGATGCCGATGCCATCGATATCCTTTCACAAGGAAAAATGAAAGGCGTACTTAACACCGAACAATTAACCATTGAAAAAGGCGGCCTACTCGCCGGCGAAAACCGAGCTACCTTGTTAACGGATACCGTTGTCCCACTGCCTGAACAGAATCGTGCTGAGACCAAACAGGATCCGGACGCGCACCACACCGATCATAAAACACGCTCTTCCTCATCTAAAAAATCATAAGGAGAATCGGTGTATGTCTGATCCCGATGCAAACCCAACACAAGTCAGTTTTGAAAGCTTCTCCCCAGAGCTGCAGTGCGTGATTCGCTATGAGCAAGCGCCTGAGGCCATGTACGCAATGATCGCATCTGTCCATGATGCTTCTAGTTCAAGTGTCAAAGAAGCGTGGGAAATACTGCCTGCCAGCGCACAAAATATTCTCGATAACTATGACCAATTTCATGCGCTTGTTGCGATTAGCCAAAGTTATGCAGGTATCGATGCGCTGAGCGAACTCGAGAAAGTCGACTTAAGTGATATGTCTGACGAAGCGAAAGAAAACTACAAAGCCCAAGTGCTCGACGATGTACTTAGCTCTTGTGTCAAAGATTTAGCTAAACAGCTTAAACAAGCACGCTTAAAGCCGGGCTTGAAACGCGAATTCCAAGCGATTTTTCAAAAATAAAGAGATAGAGACGGCTAGCGCTAGCCGCTAACCTTGGTCGTTAAGAGTAAGCCCCCAAACGCTGGGGGCTTTTTTTATCGACGAACATTTTTCCTCGGCGAACAAACCAATTAGGCAGACTCACTAAGACGAGCCGCTTTTTCTCGACGCGCTCGAACAGCTGCTGCCAACTGGTGTAGTGCCTTCTCGGTATCATCCCAACCAATGCAGCCGTCTGTGATGCTTTGACCATAGGTAAGCGACTGACCATCCGTTAAATCTTGTCGACCTTCGACCAGGTGGCTTTCAATCATCACACCGAAAATCGCCTGATTTCCAGCGGCGATTTGGCCCGCGATATCTTCACAGACGTCTTTTTGTTTTTGATACTGTTTGCTGCTGTTTGCATGACTTAAATCTATCATTACTTTTTGACGCAGTCCCGCGCCCGTCAACGCGCTGCAAATCTGATCCACGTCTCCGGCACTGTAATTTGGCACTTTGCCCCCGCGTAAAATCAAATGGCAGTCCTCATTACCGGCCGTCGCGACAATGGCTGAATGGCCATACTTGGTCACAGACAGGAATTGATGAGGGGCACTGGCAGAGCGAATCGCATCCGTGGCAATTTTTATATTGCCATCCGTTCCATTTTTAAACCCCACCGGACAAGACAGGCCTGACGCTAGCTCACGATGCACCTGAGATTCTGTCGTTCGCGCCCCGATTGCTCCCCAGCTAATCAAATCCGCCATATATTGTGGGGTAATCATATCGAGAAACTCACCCGCTGCAGGTAAGCCAGTATCGGCGATATCGAGGAGCAGTTTGCGCCCTAAGCGTAAGCCATCATTAATTTTAAAACTATTGTCCAAATAAGGGTCATTAATCAGACCTTTCCATCCAACGGTAGTGCGTGGTTTTTCAAAATAAACCCGCATGACAACTTCGAGATCCTCACTTAAGGTTTCACGTAATTGCTTAAGTTGACGTGCGTAGTCTCGCGCGGCATCTGGAT
>NZ_MUFH01000294.1:0-2954 GCF_001996115.1 Salinivibrio sp. MA427 | reverse complement strand
GTCAGGTAGGGTAGACAAACTTGTCAACGTTCAATAATGAGTTTTTTGCGCCAACATCACACTTGCCTATCTTTATTGACATCTTTTGATTGCTAAATATTTGATATAAAAAATAAAAAACGGTCTGGTTGTTTAATGTGCAACTGAACGTAAAAATTGTTTTTGTGAAGTTCATCACTACTAAAATTGACATGTATAAGTGTCTTTTCTGAAAAGTCTAGGTTTTTTACTGTCTAGTTTGGTGATCATGATCACAATGTTGGTCATTAAAAACGTGGCGACAGAGTGAGCAGTGCCACCAGGGTTACTTACAGGTGGTCAGTTTTTGTGCGTTGTATTGACGAATTCGAGGCTATTGTCCAATACCCTCTATTGCGGGTCGATACCCCCCGTGTAGAATACAGGCAAAATTCATTATGTTGATTGGTATCGCATCCCCAAGTGCGTCTCTTCACGCTGTGTTTTCCTGGATGGGTGAGCAAATATATGCGCGTAAAAATGAAAGAGACGGGATAGTGTTATGATCACCCCCATAAAACAAGCAGTAGAGAAAAACGATGAATAGTGGATTCATGTCCGCCGCCAGTGGCAGCCCGCAAGAAACGCCAGAGCAAGTGGTTGTGGTATTAGGGATGCACCGTAGCGGCACCAGTGCTTTGGCGAAAGCATTACAAACGTTAGGGGTGTCGCTGAGTGAAAACCTGATGGGGGCAGGGCCGCATAACCCTAAGGGGCATTGGGAAGATCTGGACATTGTCGACATCAACGATCGTTTGTTGCGCTATTACCAAAGTGCTTGGTTTACCCCGGAACCTGTTCATATCGATCTGGATGACGCCTATGTGGCACGCCTTGTTGAAGAGGCGGCTCAAATACTAAAGGCTCGTATCCGCGTTCACGGGACTGTTGGGTTTAAGGATCCACGCACGTCACGGTTACTGCCATTTTGGTTACGGGTGTTCGAGCAAGCCAACATCAACGCCCGTTTTGTCTATGCATTACGCAATCCGTTAGATATTGCACGCTCCGTGAAAGCGCGTGATCAATTTTCTTTTTCTCACAGCTATATTTTGTGGCTTCACCACATGTTGCCCAATTTGCAACTCCTTGAAGATCAGGACGTCTACTGGGTACCATTTAACAAGATGCTAACTGAGCCAGCGACGGTTTGTGCCGGGTTGCAGACGTTTCTTGCGCTAGAAGACGTTAACTTAGCCGATGTTTCAGCGTTTTGCGCAGAGTTTATCGATACCTCTTTGTGTCACAGTCAATCTACCCAAGTAGAGCTCGCAAACAGCGAGGGGTATATAGCCTCTGTTAATGAAGTGAATAACTTCGTTATCAGCTTAGCCGAGCAGCAAAGCTTACGGCATGTGCTAAATGAAACAACGCGAGATTGGCTAAAACAAAAAGAGCAGCAGCGACAAACGCTACATCAGCACCTTGATCATGACTACCGAGAAAAAATCACTCGTTTAACGAAACAACATTGGCACCAACAAGAAGACGATTTACGACAACGCAAAGCACAGCTTTCAGTGAAAGTGACCCAGCTGGACGAAGCGCTCGCTGAGCAAATTAATACGTTTAATAAGCAGCAGCTTCATATGCAACACATCCTTGCTGAGCATGAGAAGCTTGCATTAGAACATCAACGGTTGGATGAGCGTCACAACGATCTAACTTCTACCTATGCGCAGTTAACGGATGCATATCAAAAGCGCGTAGAAGAGCGAGATGATCTGGCTAATGAAAATGCGCAACTCGCTGACAATATCGCGACGCTGGCAGCGCATCATGCTCAACTCACCGCCGCCATAGAGAGCATACAAGCCTCAACGTCCTGGAAGCTAACCGCGCCGGTTAGATATGTGGGCAATCAATTAAAAGCCGGTAAGCAAAGGGCTTGTCATTACATACAGCGCCTAAAATCACTGCATCAAGTGATTGTACAGCGTGGTGGCCCGGTAGTGGTTGCCAAAAAAGCTTGGTATCTATATCGCCAATATGGTTTCCAGCGCCTGTTAGCAGCAGGACGAGCGCTTCCGATCAAGCGTGATGCATTAACGAATTATCAACAGTGGGTCGCCTTACACGGTCAAGTCAGTGGCCCAGAGCTTGCTGATATGGCCAAGCAGATCAAACAGTGGAGTAACCCGGCGGTGATCTCAGTACTCATGCCGGTTTATAACCCTGATCTTTCATTCCTAGCTCAGGCGATTGAGTCGGTTAAACGGCAAGTCTACCCGCATTGGGAGTTATGCGTTGCTGATGATTGCTCGACAAACCAAGACGTATTAACGTTTCTTCGCGAACAAGCAGAGAAAGAGCCGCGCATACGCGTTATTGAGCGACAACAGAATGGCCATATATCAGCCGCAACCAATAGCGCATTAAGTCTAGCAACAGGTGCATTTATCGCGCTAATGGATCAAGATGATTTGCTGACGCCTGATGCTCTCTACCATGTTGCCAGTGTAATTCAATCAAATACAGAGACCGAGGTGGGGCTTATCTATTCTGATGAGGATAAGATCGCAGAAGATAGCCATACGCGCTTTGATCCTCACTTTAAATCCCAATGGAACCCAGCGCTGTTGTGTAGCATGAACTATATTTCTCACCTCGGGGTGTACCGTACTTCGCTGGCAAGAGAAGTGGGCGGCTTTCGAGAAGGCTATGAAGGCGCACAAGATTGGGATTTCGCGCTTCGTGTTGTCGAGCACCTATCGCCGCAGCAAATTATTCACATCCCACGTGTTCTCTATCATTGGCGCGCCATAGAGGGAAGTACTGCAACAGGAGGAGACGAAAAACCCTATGCGCTTTATGCGGGCGTGAAAGCGGTTCAGGATCATCTTGATCGACTCGGGCGCGCCGCGTCAGTAGACACACATCCAGAGTATCCTTATGTGCGTGTTACTTACCAAATCCCTCGTCCACAACCGTTAGTC
>NZ_MUFH01000293.1:0-2962 GCF_001996115.1 Salinivibrio sp. MA427 | reverse complement strand
GCTCAAGCACGCTGGCCTTTTGCTCGGGTAAAATATGCTCAGCAAAAAAGCCAATCTGAGTCWGCGCCGCTTCAATCCCTGCATTATCTTTTTCTATCGCCGCCAAAAACAGCTTGCGATAGCCATCGGTAAACGTCGGTGCATACTGACGCGTGGCGCCAAAATCGAGCAATACCACGCGGCCCGTGTCTGGCTGATACAAGTAGTTAGCGAAGTTCGGATCGGTTTGCACCTCCCCAAACATAAACACCTCTTCAAATAGCAATTGGAACAAACGACTTACCACCCGCTGGCGTACCGCTTCTGAAGCACGGTCAAGCTGCTCAATGGGTTCACCCGCCATATAACTCATGGTTAGAATGCGATCCGAGGTAATAGCTGAGTGTACCTTAGGCACCACTAAGCCGTCAGCGTCTTTTAAATGGGCACCAAACCGGATAAGCGACTGCGCTTCTTTCAGGTAATCGGCCTCGTCATGCAGCTGTTGCTTGGCTTCATCGAGCAAAGCTTGGTAGTTCGCCTCTTTGGGGATAAGGCCACTCAAACGCAGCAGAGTGATGACATTGTCGACATCGCTATCAATGCTGTCTTTGATGCGTGGATATTGCACCTTCACTGCCACTTTGTCACCGGCATCGGTATACGCTTCGTGCACTTGACCAATGGAAGCTGACGCGATGGGAGAGAAGCGAAAATGGGTAAATTCTGCTTGCCAATTGTCGCCCCATTGTTCGTTAAGCACGGCTTTAAGCTGTTTTGGCGGCATGGGCGTGGCATGATTACGCAACCGCGCGAGCAGATCGCTGAGCTCTGGCGGGATCAAATCGCCCGCATCCATCGACAACAGTTGACCCACCTTCATCGCCGCGCCGCGTAAATCTGCCAATTTATCGGCCACGTGGGCAATATTGGCCGGTGACATCACCAAATCTTTACGACTTGGTCTGTTACCCTGCGCAAACTGCTTCGTGCCTTCCCACGCAACATTCGACGCCACTCGCCCGGCTATTGAAGCCAACGCCCCAAAACGAGACCATTTACCATGCGGAACCTTGCTGCTTTTCATAACCATCTCCTTATCACCCACTAAGTGTACGGTATAAATCGAGGAATGGTTTGGTGAGGCTTCGGTTACTCGTTCCCACGCTCCTGCGTGGGAACGAGTAAGGCGGGATAAAAATCAAAAAGGGCGCTTACGGCAAGTATTCTTTCGCTTTACAATGGTCATTTTAGCGGTATCATTTTTACGCAAACGTTTACGTGATTATTTTATACTCTATTGAGAGGGTTTCATGCTATCTGATGTCGAAATCTGTCGTAACACCACACTGACTTCCATTTCTACCATTGCCAAGCAAGCCGGTTTGCTTGAAGCAGAGTTTGAAACCCAAGGCAGCCACAAAGCCAAAGTCTCTCTCAATTGTTTGAAGCGCCTCGCGCCTAATCAAACTGGCAAGTTGGTCGTGGTCACCGCTATTACCCCAACGCCGCTGGGCGAGGGTAAAACGGTGACCACCATCGGCCTGGCGCAAGGGTTAGCGAAACTCAACCAATCCGTGACCGCTTGTATTCGTCAACCTTCGATGGGGCCGGTATTTGGGGTCAAAGGCGGCGCGGCTGGAGGCGGTTATTCACAAGTGGCCCCGATGGAAGAGCTAAACCTGCACTTAACCGGTGATATTCATGCCGTCACTGCTGCACACAATTTGGCCGCTGCCGCGATTGACGCGCGCATCTATCACGAGCAGCGCTTGGGCTATGACGACTTTGAAGCTCGAAGCGGACTAAAAGCGTTAAACATCGATCCGAATCGCGTGGTGTGGAAGCGGGTGATGGATCATAACGATCGCGCCTTGCGCATGGTTACTGTGGGCAAAAATGAGCCGGGAAAAACCATTAATGGCTATGAGCGAGAGGGCGGATTTGATATCTCAGCAGCTTCTGAGTTAATGGCGATTCTGGCGCTGGCAAGCGATCTTCGTGACTTACGTCAGCGCATTGGCCGCATTGTGTTGGCTTATAGTCATGCCGGTGAGCCGATCACCACCGAAGATTTGCAAGTGGCGGGGGCGATGGCGGTAAGCATGAAAGCGGCAATTGAACCCACGCTCATGCAAACCTTAGAGGGCGTGCCGACGCTAATTCATGCCGGCCCCTTTGCCAATATTGCCCATGGTAATTCGTCGATTATTGCCGATAACATTGCCCTTAAGCTGGGTGATTATACCGTCACCGAGGGGGGATTTGGCTCAGACATGGGATTTGAGAAGGCATGCAACATCAAAGCGCAAGCATCCGGTAAAGCACCAGACTGCGCGGTGATTGTGGCCACATTACGTGGCTTAAAGGCCAACTCAACGCACTATAACTTTTTGCCTGGGCAACCACTACCAGAATCACTTTTTGTTGATGATCATGAAGCATTGGTGGCAGGGTTTGAAAACCTGAAGTGGCACATCAACAATGTAAATCAATATGGTGTGCCGGCGGTGGTCGCAATCAACCGTTTCCCGCAAGATAGCGATGCTGAGCTTGCGACATTAAAAGCCATGATCGAGGCGTTACCCAACCAGGTACAAGTTGCCGTCAGTGAGGGCTTTGCTCACGGCGGCGAGGGCACGCGTGAACTGGCAAAGAAAGTCATGGCTCAATGTGCCGCTCCCTCGACCTTTAGGCCTTTGTATTCAGCCGATCAATGCTTAGAAGAAAAGCTGATGGCCGTGGCTGAAGTCGGATACGGTGCAGGGAGTGTCACGCTCAGTGATGTTGCTAAGCAGCAGCTGCAACAATTTAAGCAACAAGGCCTTGATGATTTAGCTGTGTGTTTGGCGAAAACGCCGCTGTCAATTTCAACGGATGGCACGATTAAAGGCGCGCCGCAAGGGTTTGATGTACCGATCCGCGAGTTGAAATTGTGTGCCGGTGCCGGATTTGTCTATGCCTTATGCGGCAATGTGATGAC
>NZ_MUFH01000292.1:0-2973 GCF_001996115.1 Salinivibrio sp. MA427 | reverse complement strand
TAATACACTCCGGATAATAGATTTATCGACAATCTATCTCACTGAGATGGCTTTCACAACTCAATCGCGATACAGGCAAGGCGGCGATCATTGCGCGTTGTTCGGCGTCACTATCCCCGGTGTGGTTTTAGTGGTGGTGGCCAAGGTGCACCGGCGCGGGTTTTACCCCATGACGGCGCTGCCAGATTTTTTCATGGAAAAAGTAAGCCAATGTATTGATGCTTGGCTCAACCAGCGCTAATGCACCACCGACTAACCAATCACCGCTGATCAAATAGCCGACCAAGAAAGCGACGTTAAAGTGGATCACCGCAAAGCTGGCGGTTTTAATCACCGGACGCGCTTGACGGCTTAGTTTCCAGATTTTTTCGTGCAGATAAAAGGCACCCGTGTTGACCGTTGGCTCGGTCATGGCAATTAAGCTACCTAAAATGATATCGCCGGTGAGCACATACGCGACCGTAAAGGCGATCGAAAAGTGGATAGCGGCAAAACTGAGTGTCTTTTTCATGGTGTAGCTCCTTCGCGGCAACACGCGTTTAATCAACAATGACAGTATGTACGGTTCATGTCGATAAATAAAAACGGTTCTCACTATCTTTTAGATAGAGAAGGGCTATCAAAGGCGATCAGTGCTGGTACAACAACCGTTGAGAAAGTGACCAAGCCAATTGTGTGCTGGTGTTGGGCATAAAAAAAGCCACGCCGATTGGCGTGGCTTATCACAGGGTATCGGTAAGACCGATGAACTATAACGCAGCGATGGTGACCTTTTGCTCACCGAGCTTGGTTAAGGTGTCACGATAGCCATCGAGCTTTTCACGCTCTTTCGCTACCACGGCTTCGGGCGCTTTAGCGACAAAGCCTTCATTGCCAAGCTTACCTTCAACACGCTTGATCTCACCTTCGATTTTGGCGATCTCTTTGTCCAGACGCGCCAGTTCGGCATCTTTATCAATCAAGCCCGCCATTGGGATCAAGATCTCAGCGCTGCCAACCAAGGCAGACGCACAGGCCGGTAGCGTTTCGCTGCCGTCCAGTACCTTGAAACTGCCCAGTTTGGCCAGTGCGTTTAAGGTGGTGCTGTTGCTGCTCGCACGATCAGCATCACGTGAATCGGCGGCTTTTAGCATTACGTCAAGCGGTTGGCTTGGCGCAATATCGTACTCAGCACGTAGGTTACGGATGCTGACGATAAACTGCTTCACCCACTCAATGTCTTCTGACGCTTGGGTGTTCACGTGGCTTTGATCAAATTGCGGCAGAGGCTGCTGCATAATGGTGTCGCCTTCCACGCCGTTTACCAGCGGTTTAACGCTCTGCCAGATCGCTTCGGTGATGTAAGGGATCACAGGGTGCGCCAGACGCAAGGTTTTCTCCAGCACGGTGATCAAGGTATAACGGGTGGCACGCTGTTGTGCGTCGTCACCTTTCCACAGCACCGGCTTGGTCAGCTCCAAGTACCAATCGCAGAATTGATGCCAGATAAACTCATACAAGACGCCCGCCGCCATATCGAGACGGTAGTTGTCGAGGTGGGTGTTAAAGTCTTTGGCCGCTTGTTGGAACTGAGACTCGATCCACTGATCGGCGTTTGAGAAGGTCATCTCGCCGCCGTTCATGCCGCAATCTTGCGCTTCGGTGTTCATCAGCACGTAACGGCTGGCGTTCCAAAGTTTGTTACAGAAGTTGCGGTAACCTTCCAGACGCTTCATGTCCCAGTTGATGTCACGGCCGGTAGAGGCCAGTGCCGCCAAGGTAAAGCGCAAGGCATCGGTGCCGTGGGCGTCGATGCCGTTTTCGAAGGTTTTGCGGGTCGCCTTCTCGATTTTTTCAGCCAGCTTAGGCTGCATCATGTTACCGGTACGCTTGGCAACCAGATCATCAATGCCAATGCCGTCAATCATGTCGAGTGGGTCAAGCACGTTGCCTTTCGACTTCGACATCTTGGCGCCACTTTCATCGCGAATCAGGCCGGTCATGTAGATGGTTTTGAACGGGACTTGTGGCTTGCCGTTTTCATCTTTGATGAAGTGCATGGTCATCATGATCATACGCGCCACCCAGAAGAAGATAATATCGAAGCCTGACACCAATACATCGGTAGGATGGAAGGTTTTCAGTGCATCGGTATTTTCTGGCCAGCCGAGGGTGCCGAATGTCCAAAGCGCCGATGAGAACCAGGTATCGAGCACGTCTTCGTCTTGGCGCAGCGCGACGTCGTCGCCAATCTGGTTGTCACGACGGACTTCGTCTTCATCGCGGCCCACATAGACGTTGCCTTGGTCGTCATACCAGGCAGGAATGCGGTGACCCCACCAAAGCTGACGCGAAATACACCAGTCTTGTACATCGCGCATCCACGCAAAGTACATGTTTTCGTATTGCTTGGGCACAAACTGAATGTCGCCATCTTCTACCGCTTTGACAGCCGGCTCGGCGAGCGGCGCGGTGCGCACATACCATTGGTCGGTCAGCATCGGCTCAATGACCACGCCACCGCGATCGCCATAAGGGACGGTCAGATCGTGATCTTTGATTTCACCCAGCAAGCCGAGCGCGTCAAATTCGGCGACGATCGCTTTACGCGCCGCAAAACGTTCCAAACCTTGGTAGGCGGCTGGAATGTCGCTCGCGTAGGCGGTGCTTGGCTGGCCTTTGTGATCAAACACTTCTGCGTGCTCGCGGATATCCGCGTTCAGGGTCAAAATGTTGATCATTGGCAGCTGGTGGCGCTGGCCGACTTCGTAGTCATTAAAGTCGTGCGCGGGAGTGATTTTTACACACCCGGTGCCTTTTTCCATGTCGGCGTGTTCGTCGCCCACGATCGGGATACGACGATTCACCACTGGCAGCAACACGTGCTGACCAATCAGATCTTTGTAGCGCGGATCGTTTGGGTTTACCGCAACACCGGTATCGCCCAGCATGGTTTCTGGACGGGTGGTGGCAACGACAATGTAGTCTTTACCG
>NZ_MUFH01000291.1:0-2984 GCF_001996115.1 Salinivibrio sp. MA427 | reverse complement strand
GTGTACCACGTGAACGACGCGCGACTTCCTCGGCCCCTTCGTCTTCCATCGACAACGCCAAGCAATGCGCACTGCGTTTTACAATCCCGGTTAAATCACGCACGTTGTAGTATTCCAAACGCTGGGTAATACCAAAACGGTCACGCAGGGGGGATGTCAGTGAGCCCGCACGGGTGGTGGCGCCAATCAGGGTAAACGGTGGCAAATCGATTTTAATCGAGCGGGCGGCTGGCCCTTCACCAATCATAATATCCAGTTGGTAATCTTCCATGGCGGGATACAAGACTTCTTCCACCACTGGGCTTAGGCGATGAATTTCATCGATAAACAGCACATCATGGGGTTCTAGATTGGTGAGCAAGGCGGCAAGATCACCGGCTTTTTCTAGCACGGGGCCTGAGGTGGTGCGAATACTCACGTCCATTTCGTTGGCAACAATATTGGCCAGAGTGGTTTTACCGAGGCCGGGCGGGCCAAAAATCAGCAGGTGATCCAGGGCTTCTTGGCGTTTGCGTGCGGCATGGATAAAAATTTCCATTTGCCCACGTACGTGGTCTTGGCCTTGGTAGTCATCTAGTAACTTGGGGCGTATCGCGCGGTCAATCACTTCATCTTCGCGATCGGGCGTGGTTTGCGCCGAAATTAAACGATCAGCTTCTATCATGGGTTACACCATCGAGCGCAGCGCGTGACGAATGACGTCTTCACTGCTCATGTCATCGGTTGCAATTTGTTTTACCACTTTCTCTGCTTGTGCCGCTTTATAGCCCAAGGCGACCAGGGCACTCACCGCTTCGTCTGCCGCGGTTGAGACCGTGGTCGGAGCTGGACGAGTGGCCGCCCCCTCGCCAGTAGCCGCATCCGTATGCGGGGTAAAGAGATCGAATGCTTCCCAGTTTTTAAGCCGATCGCGCATTTCAATCACCAAGCGTTCCGCGGTTTTCTTCCCTACCCCGGGAATTTTCACCAAGGTCGATACATCGTTATGCTCAACACTGTCGACAAAATGATTGGCTGTCATTCCCGACAAAATCGCTAATCCGAGCTTAGGCCCCACGCCATTGGCTTTGATCACTTCCCGAAACAGCGCCCGCTCGCGTTTACCGCTGAAACCATAGAGTAATTGCGCGTCTTCACGGACCACAAAGTGGGTATACACAGTGGCCGTCTCACCTACGTCCGGCAGTTGATATAGACAGTTCATGGGCATGCTAACTTCGTAACCGACGCCGTTTACGTCAATTAAAATCTCCGGCGGCTGCTTTTCTATCAGGGTTCCGTGTAATCGGCCTATCACAATCGATTCTCTGTTTGTTACTTTCCCTCAAGGATAAAGAATAACTGGATGTATATCCAGTCGAATTGACGGAATACCGAATACGGAATACGGAATACGGAATACGGAATACGGAATACGGAATACGGAATACGGAAAGAGCATATCGTGCCAGCTCTGGTAGATAAAGTTCCTAGGTCCTAGGAACTGCTTTCTGCTCTCTTCTGTACTCCGTAAGCGAAGCGTTCTGTATTCAAAAATCCCGAATATCGCGTAGGTCGGCATAAGCGCCAGCATAATATCAATCATGCATACCCAAGCCGGCCGCGCGCCCGTTGCACGGCGCCATCGGACATCAAAGCCAAAGATTAACCTCGATGTTAAATTTGGCGCCGATCGTGACAGGCGCCCGTTGACAATGTGCTCTTATCCAACATTTTGCCGGGGCTTGTGTCACCGACGCCAATAGCACCATCGATGTATAAATTTTGTCATTGTATGCATTCCCACGCAGGAGCGTGGGAACGAGTAATCGTAGCCAATGGCACCACCGATATATAAACCAGGCGTAGGTCGGCATAAGCGCCTTCTCGATCGCGCAAGCTTGGTGTGATTTGCGCTGCGCGCCATCCGACATTGGTGGTAAATTTGGCACCGATCGTGACAGGCGCCCGTTGGCATAGCGCATCATTGTTTACATCTTACCGGGGCTTGTGTCACCTACGCCAATGGCACCATCGATGTATAAATTTTATCATTGTATGCATTCCCACGCAGGAGCGTGGGAACGAGTAATCGTAGCCAATGGCACCACCGATATAGAAACCAGGCGTAGGTCGGCATAAGCGCCTTCTCGATCGCGCAAGCTTGGTGTGATTTCCGCCGCGCGCCCGTTGCACGGCGCCATCGGACATCAAAGCCAAAGATTAACCCCGATGTTAAATTTGGCGCCGATCGTGACAGGCGCCCGTTGACAATGTGCTCTTATCCAACATTTTGCTGGGGCTTGTGTCACCTCTCCCTACTCAGATGAACTCGCTTTTTTACGCTTTTCCAAATCGGCAAAAAAGGTGTTTGGAAAAGGCGTCGGAGAAGATTCTCCTTTGCCATCAAAGAGAACCACAACGTCCGTCAAATCGCGTGGTGATTTCTTAACCCAGCCATTAGGGTCAGCACCTTTCTTTGGGGTGCAGTCAGTAACAATACCAAAGCAATTTTTAGTATAAAAAACTCTAACTCTTGGGCCATCGACAATGACTTGTATTGAACCATAGTCACGGTCGAGATTTTGGTAATAATTATCCATTGTTTTTATTTTGGCTTCGGCATTATCTGGAATGGGGGCAGATATGCGGTGATAGGAGATTAAACCGCTACTCGGCTCTGGGTTACCTTTTGCCCACTCACCTTCGATGTAAGCGGGGGCATCTATTTTTCCTCCGCCTGAGTGGGCCCCAGGATAACCACCGACAGAACCCATAGCGAAGTTTGCTCGGCCTCCTGATAGTGTTGTAATCGTCATTTTGGACACGATATGCCGACCGATAGTACTGCCATTGGTAAAGCCTGCCTCAACGGTGTAAGGTTCGGGCTTGCAACCTAAAACAGCCACTGACAAAAACAGTAGTAAAAATACTTTCCATTTAGTCACTGCCAAATGCATGATATATGAAATGGTGATTGTTAATAGAATGTACTTGATAAGTGC
>NZ_MUFH01000290.1:0-2991 GCF_001996115.1 Salinivibrio sp. MA427 | reverse complement strand
CAGCTACTGTATCTTTACGTGAAGATACATAGAGAAAGGTTATGCATTATTTTATCGCTATTCTTGCTCCGATTTTTTGGGGCAGTACTTATTCAGCGGTTGCTCTGTTCCTGGGGGATCTTTCCCCTTATTGGATGGCAGTATGGCGAGCATTACCAGCGGGCCTGTTAATGCTGATGATCAGTCGACGTGGTTTACCTTTAAGTTTGCCGAGAATGCTTGCTGTAAGCTTTTTTAATATCGCGGCTTTCTTTTTACTGCTTTTTATTGCCGCTTATCGGCTACCCGGCGCTATCGCTGGGACTTTAGGCGCGACCTTACCCTTAGTACTGATGCTGCTTCAGTGGTTAACAGAAGGGAAACGGCCTCAGCCTAAACTACTTGGGCTGGCGATTTTAGGGCTTTTCGGCGTAGTATTATTATTGAATCCATCTTCCAATATCGATTGGATAGGGGCCGGTGCCATGTTACTTGCCACATTTTTTGTTGCTCAGTCGACACTATGGATGAAGCGCTGGGAAGCGAAAGACATTTTTGGATTAACCGCTTGGCAGTTAGTCCTTGGTGGCATCATGCTTATTCCTTTTGCTTGGCTCTTTGCGGGGCCGCCACAGGCGATAACCATGGAGGCCGTACCAGGACTTGCTTGGGTTATTTTACTCAATACTGCTATCGGTTACTGGGCCTATATTCGCTCGATCACTGTACTTGGCCCAAATCGTCAATCTATCATTATGTTTCTTAACCCGCTTACGGCTGTAACCCTTGGTGTACTGTGGATCAATGAAACGTTACAGCCGTTACAGTGGTTAGGTATTGCGATGATTTTAGCGTCATTGGTGTTGATGAAACTCACGGATAAACGAAAGAGTCAGTCGCCTAAACAAGCCGTTGCTGCCACACCTCGATAGTGGCGACGGAAAGCGAAACGAGAGTATGGATGTTAATACCGATAATGCACGGTCCAAGATACGTAGCTATAGGTGTCATCGGGAGCTTGCTTATAGTCTTTCGTGTGTACAACAACACTGATATCTGTGCCCCAGCGAGGCTGGTAAAATGCTAGCCCGGTAGCGGCACTTGCTTGCCAGTGGGTCATATCGATGTCGGCATTCTCTGGCGGTTTATCGCCATTGATGGTGACGTCATTGGCCCGATATCGGCCTTGCATCGCGGCATAAAAGAATGCGCCCTGTTCGCTTGCGTCGAACAAACGGCTGTCTAAATGGCGGCCTGGCTCGAAGCTAATGCCGCCAAAGGTATTAGCCAGATCAAGACCAATACGATAACTCAATCCTGTAGAGAGTTCGCTGCGGAAGTTACCGATATCGGCACGTCCAGTCACTCCCCATTCTTGGTTCTCGCTACGGTGCAGGAGCTGGTGGCGTTCATAAGCAAACTGCGCCACTGGCGTGTTTTCCACTTGGTAGTCCCATCCTTTTGGGTCGGGCGAGTCGATGAGGTCATGAACGTAAGATTGTCCTTCTTCAGTTTGCGATGCGGGGCCAACCATTCCGAGCATAAATGACCACTTATCGACCCGCTCTGATGTCTGCTGATAAATGCCAGGCTCGATAAAAATCAAACCGGCATAGGGACGTTCATTGGGATGGGGCGTTTCCCATTCAATATCGTTGGGCGTCCACATCATTTGTCCAACATCGATGCTCCAGCTTTGGCGTGCTTGTTCGTTAAGCGGTAGCTGTTGAGCAAACCAACGAATGGGCGTGACAGCGGTGGTGGTGACATCATCGGACCAATCCGCATGCCAGTGCGCATAAACACCACTGGTGTATTGATTATCAACGCCTAACGGACTGTCGTTTTCAATTGTTACACCGACCCCCGCGCTAAAGGCCGCTGTGGGTGCCAGCAGTAGTGTGGGAAACAATAAAATAGCGCCTGAGATCACGCGAGATGGTGTCATTCATATCCTCATTGAGTTGCATCTTTAATGCGAGGCTTTCAGTATGAGTAAAAAATTAGGCTGATACTAGATAAGATAAGTCAATATCTTGTGAAAGTGTTGTCATCCGCCAATCAACGATGAAAAGGAACCGTCAAGATGTCAGTGTTTGTAACCCCTGAATGGCTCGCTCAGCGCCTCGATACCGTCGTTCCTGTCGATGCTAGCTGGTTTATGCCAGATGTATCCCGAGATAGCTTCCAAGAGTGGCGCCAACGGCGTATTCCGGGTGCCGTTTACTTTGATTTCGATAATACAGTCAAAGATCAATCTTCCTCTTTACCTCATATGTTACCGGATGAAACGAGTTTTGCGCGACATATGGGAACGCTAGGTATTGCCTCGCAAGACACGTTAGTGGTCTATGACACGCAAGGCTTATTCTCTGCCGCTCGCGTGTGGTGGATGTGTAAAGTGATGGGCCATCGGGATGTATTTATTCTTGATGGCGGACTACCTGCTTGGATGGCATCAGAGGGGCTGATAGATAATACACCGCCTCAGCCGCGTGTCGAGGCAACTTACCACGCCGATTTTAAAGCGTATCGTTACATTGATGGCGACACGCTGGCCGAAAAGCTGGCCGCAATCAATGTGATTGATGTCCGTCCTGAAACACGATTTTATGCACAGGTGCCAGAGCCTCGAGAAGGTATACGAAGTGGTCATATGCCCGGCGCTATTAACCTACCTTTTAGCGAATTGACGGATCCGCGCGGTTTTGTGATCAGTTCAGACATCGCACGTAACATCGTTTTACCTCACCTCAGTGATACACGTTTGAACGTAGCAAGCTGTGGATCAGGCGTGACGGCTTGTATCTTAGCCGCGGTGGCTGAGCACTATTTTGCTTATCCGCTTGCGGTGTATGACGGCTCTTGGACGGAGTGGGGTGGCCATCAATTTTGGCCTGTTGTCCGGGAAGATTAAAATCTATGCAAACGCGAAGGCGGTAAGTGGCAAGATTGACTTGATAGTGATCTATGTCACTATCTAGCTGATGCGCTAATGATATATCAATACAT
>NZ_MUFH01000029.1:0-15647 GCF_001996115.1 Salinivibrio sp. MA427 | reverse complement strand
AATCGACGCCGACCAGCTTCTCGGTGACAGCAATATGGAAGCAAGCAGTGCGGCAACGGTTCAGAAAATGCAAAGCTTTTCGCGCAAGACACGACGGCAAAGGAGTGAAAGCCGTTTGATGTGGTTGTCTTGGGTGATCATTGCTATTGCGGTGGGTATTACTGGCGTGTGGTATTGGCAAAATCAACAAGCGATGACATCGTTACCCACGCAGCTGGATAGCGAACAAGCCGATGAGTTAGTAACCACCCCTTCTGACCAAGACAGTGCTGTGATTGCCGCCGAGCCCCAACCGAGCACCGATGAACTCGACACTGAGCCTGCTAAAGCAGTCGATGCGCCGCAGCCGGTAGAACCCGCGGCCAAAGCCAGTGATGAGGGGCAATCGAATCCTGTGTCTACCTCTGATGAGGCAACAGCCGCTAAGACACAAATGGAGGCGCAAACGACTGACGCAGCGAGTCGTCAGGAAACAGCACAAGCGCCAGTGACGGATCCGGCAGCAAAAACAACCGCAAGCGCCAACGAAAATCGCCTGGTCATGACCTTTACTGGCGATTGCTGGATTGATGTGCGTGATGCCAATGGCGAACGCTTGGCGACAGGAATAAAAGCTGAAGGTGAGCAAATTACCTTAACTGGCGAAACGCCGTACCAATTGGTACTTGGGGCGCCAAGTGTGGTGAACATTACCTTTAATGGCGACAATATTGATCTTGATGGCTACCCAACCGGGCAAGTGGCTCGGTTGCGCCTTCCGCAGTAATCAGAGAACGTCAATATGCACAACGAAAATCCGATTAAACGTCGTCCGTCCAAACGTATCAATGTGGGCAATGTGCCGATTGGTGATGGTGCGCCCATTGCAGTGCAATCAATGACCAATACGCGCACCACGGATGTTGAGGCGACCGTGGCGCAAATAAAAGCGCTCGAAAATGTGGGTGCAGACATTGTTCGCGTGTCAGTCCCCACTATGGATGCCGCTGAAGCCTTCAAAACAATTAAAGCGCAAACGTCGATCCCGCTAGTGGCAGATATTCACTTTGACTATCGTATCGCGCTTAAAGTCGCTGAATACGGTGTCGATTGTTTGCGGATCAACCCTGGGAATATCGGTAAAGAAGAGCGCATCCGTGCGGTGGTCGATGCTGCTCGCGATAAAAACATCCCGATTCGAATTGGTGTTAACGGTGGCTCGCTAGAACGTGATCTCCAGGAAAAATACGGTGAGCCAACGCCAGACGCGCTGGTAGAATCCGCGATGCGTCATGTTGATATTCTCGATCGACTCAACTTCGACCAATTTAAAGTCAGTGTGAAAGCATCAGACGTTTTTTTAGCGGTGGAATCCTACCGCAAATTAGCACAACAGATTGAGCAACCTCTTCACCTCGGGATCACCGAAGCAGGTGGTGCGCGCGCAGGGGCGGTAAAATCATCGGTTGGGCTAGGCATGTTACTCGCTGAAGGTATTGGCGATACGTTGCGTGTGTCGTTAGCGGCTGATCCTGTTGAAGAAATTAAAGTTGGGTTTGATATTCTTAAATCCAAAGAGCGCTTTACCAATGACAACTTGGTGGATGAGTTAGAAGCAAAAATCCGCGCCAAAGCGGCGATGATGGATGAGCGCAACCGCATCAAGGTGTCTCAAATCGATCAAGAAGGCTAAGCCATCAGGCTGCCTTTTCCCCTTTTATATATGATATCGGTAACGGAAGTTAACGTGGCTAAAACAATTCAAGCAATCCGAGGCATGAATGACTGCCTCCCTTCTCAATCTCCTTTGTGGCAGAAGCTCGAAAATACGATTAAACAGGTCGTCAGTGCCTATGGCTACAGTGAAGTACGTATGCCTATCGTCGAAGCAACACATCTGTTTAGCCGTGCGATTGGTGAAGTGACCGACGTTGTCGAAAAAGAAATGTACACCTTTGATGATCGAAACGGTGACAGCCTAACGCTACGACCTGAAGGCACGGCGGGTTGTGTCCGCGCAGGGATCGAAAACGGCTTACTCTATAACCAGGAACACCGTTTGTGGTATACCGGGCCAATGTTCCGTCATGAACGTCCACAAAAAGGCCGCTATCGTCAATTTCATCAATTTGGGGTGGAAGTGTTTGGCTTGAATGGCCCTGACGTTGATGCCGAATTGATCATGATGACGGCCCGGATGTGGCGTGAGCTGGGGATTGCTGAACACGTACGTTTAGAACTTAACTCCATTGGTTCGCCGCAAGCGCGTGCGGATTATCGCCAAGCACTGGTCGATTTTCTGATGCAGCACGAATCGGTGTTGGATGAGGATAGTAAACGTCGCATGCAGACCAATCCGCTACGTGTATTAGATACCAAAAACGCGGATATTCAGGCGATTCTTGTTGACGCGCCAAAGCTCAGTGATTATCTGGATGACGAGTCAAAACAACATTTTGCTGGATTGTGTGAACTCTTGGACGCGGCAGGTATCGAATACCAAGTGAATCACCGTCTAGTACGTGGACTTGATTATTACAACCGCACGGTCTTTGAGTGGATTACCGATAGCTTAGGCGCGCAGGGCACGGTGTGTGGCGGCGGCCGCTACGATGGTTTGGTTGAACAACTCGGTGGTAAGGCAACACCGGCGGTCGGGTTTGCAATGGGCCTTGAGCGCTTAGTCTTGATGCTCGAAAACCTGAGCCAAGATGATATCCGCCCAGTGGTGGATGTATACATGGTGACGGCAGGCGAGGGCGCCTTAGCCGCTGGGATGAAACTAGCCGAAAACCTGCGTGAGCAAGTGCCGGGGTTACGCGTTATGTCGCACTTTGGTGGTGGCAGTTTTAAAAAGCAATTTAAACGTGCAGACAAAGTCGGCGCATCCGTCGCATTGGTTTTGGGCGAAGACGAAGTCGCTAATCAAACGGTAGCGCTAAAAGATTTAAAAGGCGGCGAGCAACAAACTCTGAAGCAGGATCAGATCGCTGCGACATTAAAAGCATTGATTTAGAGAGGACAGATCGTGGACGTCTACACCACAGAAGAGCAGCAAGTTGAAGCCATTAAAAAGTGGTGGCGAGATAACGGGAAAGCGGTTGTAATCGGCGCCGTTGTCGGCTTAGGTGCCTTGTACGGCTGGCGTTATTTCCAGTCGCAACAGGTCGAAAGTAAGGAACAAGCCTCTCAACAATACGAACAAACTTTGAACAGTATCGAGAGCGGTGATGGCACGGCACTGAGCCAGCTCGAGGGGCATGAAGGTTATCAAGCGCTGGCGGCACTTAACCTGGCAAAGAAACAGGTTGAACAGGGAGAGCTAGACAGTGCACGTAAACAGCTGCAAACGGCCCAGCAAGCGGTAAATGATGATGCGCTCTATGGGTTGGTAACCACGCGTTTAGCGCGTGTGAACGCGGAGCTGGGTCAGTATGACGCGGCACTGAGTGAACTAGATAAAGTGACCGCGTCAAGTTGGACAGCCAAAGTACAGGAAATTCGCGGTGATATTTTGCTTCGCCAAGGGGACAGTGAGGCCGCTCGTGATGCCTATACCGCCTCGCTTGAGGCAGGAGCGAGTCCAACCGTCACGATGAAGCTTGATAACCTCAGTCAATAAGGGCGTGGTATGAAAAAAGGATTATGGCGCATAGCCGCTGTGGCCACGACTTTGGCGATACTGACCGGTTGTGCGGGTGAAGAAGATGTTGTGCAAATGGCACCATTACCCACTGTAACGGATAAAATTGCATCATCACAGATTTGGCAAGCCCAAGTCGGTGATGGTGTCGGGCAATATTATTCGGCCCTTCAACCGACGGTCGCGTACGATAAGGTATTCGCCGCTGACCGCCAGGGAGAAGTGGCTGCGTTTGATCTTGAAAGCGGCGAGCGTATTTGGCAGCAGTCGGTGCAAACTGAGACGCCAGCGTTGTTATCTGGTGGGCTGAGTGCATCCTACGGTAAAGTGTATGTTGGCGGAGAAACCGGCGAACTGTATGCCTTGGATGCTGAAACAGGCGAGCGCCTTTGGCAGCAAAATGTGAACGGTGAAATCCTGGCCAAGCCTTTGGTCGATGCTGGTATGGTGATCGTTAATACCAGCCGCGGTGAGTTGGTTGCGCTTGATGCGGAATCGGGTGAGCCTCAGTGGAGTAACGCCAAYGATGTCCCTAATCTAAGTTTGCGCGGCGAGAGTGCCCCCGTAACCGTCTCAGGCGGTGTATTCTGGGGGATGGCGAATGGTCGTCTTGGCGCCGCAATGATCGAAACGGGTCGCTCTATTTGGCAAATTCCGATTTCGACACCCAAAGGGGCGACCGAAATTGATCGTCTTGTTGATGTGGATGCGACCCCTGTGATTGATGGCGACCGTTTGTATGCCGTGGGCTATAATGGGCAGTTAGTGTCGATTGATTTACGCTCGGGAAAAGCAGCATGGAAGCGTGATTTTTCATCGGCAAACRATTTTATTGCGGCGGGTAATAGTCTTTATTTAATTGATGATAAAGACAATATTGTCGCATTAGATGCACGTAATGGTTTAGAGAAATGGCGCAACAGTGAGTTAGCGTATCGCATATTAACTGCGCCTGCGGCAAGCGATGGTTATCTCGTGGTTGGAGATAGCCAAGGGTACTTGCATTGGCTCGATCCAGAAACTGGGGATTTTGTTGCCCAGCAATCGCTTGAAGGCGAGGGTATTGCGGTGGCGCCCGTGCAAACCGATAATGGCTATATCGTGATAACACGCGATGGCCAATTGAGAAAGCTGGCTATCGACTAGTATCAGCCACCCAGTTTTATATTTAGGCTCCTGGCTGTATAGACAGTTGGGAGCCTTGTTTATTGATAAGAGAATGAAAATTAAGAGGTCTACATGATTCCTGTTATAGCCCTAGTAGGGCGCCCGAATGTGGGAAAATCGACGCTCTTTAACCGTCTTACCCGCACGCGCGATGCATTAGTAGCGGATTTTCCGGGACTGACCAGGGATCGAAAATACGGCAAGGCATTGCTGGATGAGCACGAATTTATCGTGATCGACACCGGCGGGATTGATGGTACAGAAGAGGGTGTAGAAACCAAAATGGCCGAACAATCGCTTGCTGCGATTGAAGAAGCCGACGTGGTGTTATTTATGGTGGACGGGCGTGCAGGATTAACACCTGCTGATCGGGATATTGCTCAACATATCCGTGTCCGCGAAAAAACCAGCTTTTTGGTCGTCAACAAAGTAGACGGTATTGACCCAGATACCGCAACCGCAGACTTTTGGCAATTAGGCATGGACAACATGTATCAAATTGCTGCCGCACACGGTCGTGGGGTCAGCGGATTGATTAATCGTGCTCTAACGCCCTTTGCCGAACAAGCGCTACAGCAAGCGCAGGAAGAGACAGGTCTGGTTGACCTGACCGATGAGCAAGATGACATCGATGATCAAGACAACCTGACCGTGAACACAGAAGAGCAGGCAGAAAATGAGTACGCCTACCTTCAATCACTGCCGATTAAAATTGGTATTATAGGTCGCCCCAATGTGGGTAAATCGACCTTGACCAATCGCATGCTCGGTGAAGAACGAGTCGTCGTTTACGATATGCCGGGGACCACACGAGACTCCATTTATATCCCGATGGAGCGCGATGGACGCGAGTACGTGATGATTGATACGGCCGGTATACGTCGTCGTAAACATGTCAGTGAAAAAGTTGAAAAATTTTCTGTTATTCAAACACTTAAGGCTATCGAAGACGCGAACGTCGTGCTGCTAGTGATTGATGCTCGAGAAAATATATCTGATCAAGACTTGAGCTTGTTAGGGTTTGCCTTGAATGCGGGCCGTTCGATCGTGTTGGCGGTCAACAAGTGGGATGGCTTAGATAGCGAGATTAAAACGCGGGTGAAATCCGAGCTGGATCGTCGCCTTGGTTTTGTCGACTTTGCACGCGTTCACTTTATTTCTGCGTTGCATGGTACCGGTGTCGGTCACTTGTTTGAGTCCATTCAAGAAGCCTATCAGTCGGCGACCAAACGTGTCGGAACCGCGATGCTAACCCGTATTTTGAAAATGGCGCAAGATGATCATCAGCCTCCAATGATACGTGGCCGCCGAGTGAAGCTAAAATATGCACACGCCGGTGGATATAACCCACCCATTGTGGTCGTTCATGGTAACTTGGTGAGTGAGTTGCCAGACTCCTATAAGCGCTATCTGATGAATTATTATCGTCGAACCTTAGACATTATGGGCACACCGATAAAGATTCAGTTCCAGAACAGTGAAAACCCGTATGAGGGTAAAAAAGAAAAGCTGACGTTATCTCAGTCACGTCAACGCAAACGCTTGATGGACATGGTTAAAAACCGCAATAAGAAGTAAACGAAAGCCCAGCCTTGATGCTGGGCTTTTTTGATCCCGCCTACTTTTAACGATCCAAACCTGGATCTTGAATTTATCATTCGTGATCATAATCACATTAAAGCCACGTCGTCTGTGATGTCGTGGATCTTAGCTTATCGCGTGACTGGGCAGGTTTTGAGCGGCGATAATTGCATCACCCCTTCACGTCACTCTCATTTCATTTATGCTGGATCTTTAATTTACAATGCTATCTTTTAGTGTTTTATATCGATAAAAATCCAAATGCAGAACATGTAACTTATGCTTTCGGGAAGTGTATTGATAAATATTCTTTTCAGGGTAGGAAGCTGATCAAGGGGAATTAACCCCAAGATCGCTCGATCGCTTACTGATCGGTTAGATGTGTATTGTACAGAGTTTAATCAGCCGGCTGACTTGGATGACGCTGTTGTACCACGCTGGTGATCTCGCCGTTACTGAGCTGGGTGCGCAGGATATCGCCTTCATGCAGTTGATTGATGTTATTAATAATTCGTCCATCACTGTCACGGCTAATCGAATAGCCACGAGAGAGCGTCGCTAATGGACTGACGGCATCCAAGGTCGCCACCAAGGTCAAAAGTCGCTGCTGCGCGTGTGACAATTGCGAGTTCATCGCGTGGACGAGGCGTTGATGGTGCTGTGCCAATTGAGCCTGATGTTGATGAATACGATGCTCAGGCGTCACGCGTTGTAACCGGCTATCCAGGGCATTAAGCTGGTGGTTATATCGTGAAAGCTGTTTCGTCAGTCCTTGGTGAATGCGCCTTTGCAGCTCATCAATATGCTGACTTTGCTGTTGCAGACGACGACGGGGGTGTTGGTGAGACAAACGGTGTTCGTGTTGCGTCAGTGCCCGTTGCTGGCGATAAAGTAGCGTGCCGATCGCGTTTTTAAGCGCTTGCTCGCGCTGCTGATATTGCTGCAAGCGATAACTCAGATCACGGCTAACAAGTTCTGCGGCAGCTGATGGGGTGGGGGCGCGAACATCGGCAACAAAGTCAGCAATGGTCACATCCACTTCATGGCCTACGGCACTGACGATGGGGATCTGACTCGCGGCAATAGTACGGGCGACGATTTCTTCATTAAAGCACCATAAATCCTCGAGTGACCCACCGCCACGACCAACAATCAGTACGTCACACTCATGACGGCTATTGGCGCGCCCGATCGCTTGCGCTATCGATACTGCCGCATCTTGCCCTTGCACCAGGGTCGGATAAATCACCACCGGCAGGCTAGGGTCCCGTCTTTTAAGCACATTCAGAATATCATGCAAGGCAGCGCCGGTTTTGGAGGTGATTATGCCAACGCGCTTTGGTTGGTCGGGCAAAGCTTGCTTGGCGGTTTGTGCAAATAACCCTTCTGCGGCTAACGCTTGTTTACGTTGCTCAAACGCCTGCTGCAGTCGTCCATCGCCTTCGGGCTGCATGCTTTCTAAGATTAGCTGATAGTCGCCTCGAGGCTCGTACATAGACACACGCGCGCGCACCAGGACTTGATCCCCATTTTTGGGTTTAAAGGTCACGCGACGATTGTTACCACGAAACATGGCACACTTCACTTGGCTTTGGTTGTCTTTGAGTGACAAATACCAATGGCCAGACGTTGCCGCGGTAAAATTGGAGAGTTCGCCCGTTAGCCAGACAATGCCAATGTTTTTTTCTAAGCAAAGACGCACCTCCGCATTGAGGCGGGAAACGGACAAAATATGTTGATTACTCGCGGTCACAATCGCTGATCCTTTTGATAAACCTGATCGCATACTACCTGCCGTATACTGGGATGCCAACTGACTCAGCATGACGATAGCCAGGCGATCGAAGCAATCGATTGCGAAAAAATGAACAATGTATCCGTTGATAAATCAACCGACTAAATCTGTCTTGGACAATCAATCGCTATTCTTAGTAAAAATCGATAGCCAAACGTTTGCGCTGCACGTATAATTCTGCGGCAATATTTTGTTCCCCTTCACAACTTTTAGTGTGAGATATTGCAATGCTGAGAATCGCGAAAGAAGCGTTAACCTTTGACGATGTACTCCTCGTCCCTGCCCACTCAAATGTACTCCCTAACCATGCGGATCTGCGGACCCAATTGACCCGTTCAATTAGCCTGAACATCCCTGTGCTCTCTGCAGCAATGGATACAGTGACCGAAGCCCGTTTGGCCATCGCATTGGCACAAGAAGGCGGCCTTGGCTTTATCCATAAAAATATGACCATCGAGCAGCAAGCCGAGCAAGTGCGCTTGGTGAAAATCTATGAAGCGGGCATGGTGTCTAACCCGGTTACGGTGACGCCTGAGATGACCATTGCCGATGTCAAAGCCTTGACCGAACGCAATGGCTTTGCCGGTTATCCAGTGGTGAATAAACAAAAAGAGCTGGTTGGCATTATTACAGGACGCGACGTGCGTTTTGTCTCAGATCTTAGCAAACGTGTTGAAGATGTGATGACCCCTCAGTCTCGTCTCGCCACCGTGCGTGAGGGCGCTGAGCGTGAGCAAGTGCAACAGTTGATGCAGCAGCATCGTGTCGAAAAAATTCTGGTCGTCAACCAAGACCATCACCTCAGCGGCATGATCACCGCCAAAGATTTCCAGAAAGCTGAAAGCAAGCCTAACGCCTGTAAAGACGAACAAGGTCGTTTGCGTGTCGGTGGTGCCGTCGGCGCAGGGGCGGGCAATGAAGAGCGTATCGCGGCCTTGGTGGAAGCGGGAATCGATGTGTTACTTATCGACTCGTCTCATGGTCATTCAGAAGGCGTGTTGCAACGTATTCGTGATGCCAGAGCCTCGTACCCACACTTACAAATTGTGGGCGGTAACGTTGCCACTGCCGAGGGCGCACGTGCCTTGATTGACGCGGGTGTGGATGCCGTAAAAGTCGGTATTGGCCCAGGCTCTATTTGTACCACGCGTATCGTCACTGGCGTGGGTGTGCCGCAAATTACCGCGATCAGTGATGCCGCTGCCGTCGCGCAAGAGTATGGTATTCCGGTAATTGCCGATGGCGGTATTCGTTTCTCGGGTGACTTGTGTAAAGCCATTGCTGCCGGCGCATCCTGTGTGATGGTGGGCTCAATGCTCGCCGGTACCGAAGAGTCTCCGGGTGAAGTCGAGCTTTACCAAGGCCGCGCGTACAAATCTTACCGCGGTATGGGCTCAGTGGGCGCCATGTCAAAAGGCTCATCTGATCGTTACTTCCAAAGCGATAACGCCGCCGATAAGTTGGTGCCTGAAGGCATAGAAGGGCGCGTTGATTACAAAGGCATGATGAAAGAGATCATCCACCAACAAATGGGCGGGTTGCGTTCAAGCATGGGCTTAACGGGCTCTGCCACCATAGAAGAGATGCGCACTAACGCGCAGTTTGTTCGCGTGACCGGCGCGGGCATGAAAGAATCACACGCGCATGATGTCACCATTACTAAAGAAGCGCCGAACTATCGCCTCGGCTAAAGACATCACTACCGCGATGCATTTGAGAGGGTAGCACAGCTCCCCTTTGTTCCACTTAATTGAGAAAGCCATATAATGACCCAGAACATTCATGCTCAACGTATTTTGATCCTTGATTTTGGCTCCCAGTACACCCAGTTGATTGCGCGCCGTGTCCGTGAAATTGGTGTGTATTGTGAGCTTTGGAGCTGGGATGTCGATGAGCAAGACATTCGTGACTTTGCTCCCAACGGCATCATCCTATCCGGTGGCCCAGAGAGCGTGGCAGAAGCCAACTCGCCACGTGCACCGCAATATGTCTTTGACGCAGGCGTGCCTGTATTGGGCGTATGCTATGGCATGCAGACCATGGCTGAGCAGCTTGGTGGTAAGGTTGCGGGCTCTGAGCATCGCGAGTTTGGCTACGCGCAAGTAAAACGCGTTGGCCAGAGCGCACTGTTTGATGGCATTGAAGATGCTATTGCCGATGATGGTCACCCACTTTTAGATGTGTGGATGAGCCACGGCGATAAAGTGGTCGCGATTCCGGAAGATTTTGTCAAAATCGCTGAAACAGATACCTGTCCGTTTGCAGCCATGGCCAACGAAGATAAACGTTTTTATGGTGTTCAGTTTCACCCAGAAGTGACGCACACGCGCCAAGGCAAACGGATGCTTGAGCAGTTTGTGATGCAAATCTGCCAGTGCGAGCGTTTGTGGACACCGGCAACCATTATTGACGATGCGATTGAGCGTATTCGTGAGCAAGTGGGGGATGACGAGGTGATCCTTGGCTTGTCTGGCGGCGTCGATTCTTCTGTAGTGGCTATGCTGGTTCACCGTGCGATTGGCGATAAGCTCACGTGTGTGTTCGTTGATAACGGCCTGCTGCGCCTTAACGAAGGTGAGCAAGTGCTGGAAATGTTCGGCGATCACTTTGGGTTGAACATTATTCATGTCAATGCGGAAGACCGCTTCCTTAATGCCTTGAAAGGTGAAGCCGATCCCGAAGCGAAGCGTAAAATCATTGGCCGGGTGTTTGTCGAAGTGTTCGACGAGCAAGCGAGTAAAATGGACAATGCTAAATGGCTGGCGCAAGGCACCATCTACCCAGACGTGATCGAATCGGCGGCTTCGAAAACCGGTAAAGCGCATGTGATCAAATCACACCACAACGTCGGTGGCTTACCGGAAGAGATGGAAATGGGTCTGGTTGAGCCACTCAAAGAGCTGTTCAAAGACGAAGTCCGTAAAATCGGTCTTGAGCTGGGCTTGCCATATCACATGCTGTTCCGCCACCCCTTCCCAGGGCCAGGCTTAGGTGTGCGCGTGCTGGGCGAAATCCAAAAAGAATACTGCGATCTGCTTCGTCGCGCCGATGCGATCTTTATCGAAGAGCTGCGCAATGCTGACCTCTACGAGAAAGTCTCGCAAGCCTTCGCGGTGTTCCTGCCGGTTCGCTCGGTAGGTGTGATGGGCGATGGCCGTAAATACGATTGGATCATTGCGTTGCGTGCCGTCGAAACCATCGACTTTATGACCGCGCACTGGGCACACCTGCCATACGATTTCCTCGGCAAAGTGTCGAACCGCATCATCAACGAAGTCGACGGCATCTCCCGCGTGGTTTACGACGTCTCCGGCAAACCGCCTGCGACGATTGAGTGGGAATAAGCGTTTGAGAAAGTAAAACGCTAGTTTAACGACATAAAGCCCATGCCTAGCGTGGGCTTTTTTGTTTCTAAATGTTTCATTGCTGTCTGTAAGCATCCGTTTTTTGTGCTGCTTTTCTAACTTTAAAGGAATTTAACATTGGGTTAACTGGCTTACTTATGGCTAACTATGCTGATTTTTGCTTTACTGACGATAATTTGTCATTTTATTGTCATTAAAGCCTGCTGGATCAGGTAAGCCAAAACACAACATCGAAAATAATGGAGTTCCCAGTGAGTCAACACATTAATCCAGCAACCGATACAGGCCGACCGCGCGGCATGGATCGGTTTTTAAATATGATAGAGCGTGCGGGTAACCGGATCCCAGATCCTGCCTTATTGTTTTTCTGGGGCCTGGTGACGGTTTGGGTGCTCTCCGCTCTTTTGTCACAAATCACGTTTAATTCTGTTCACCCATTGACCGGGGACACCGTCCAAGTCAAAAACCTGCTCACCGGTGATGCGCTCGCCCACTTTTTAGCCAATATGGTTGACACTTTTACAGGTTTTGCGCCGCTTGGGATTGTATTGGTTGCGATGTTAGGGGTGGGTGTGGCTGATCAGTCAGGCTTTATCACCACCGGTTTGAAGAAAATGCTGAGTGTGACGCCGAAGCAAGCACTCACACCCATGCTGATTTTGGTGGCGATCGTGTCACACACGGCGGCGGATGCAGGCTATGTACTGGTGATCCCACTCGGCGGGATTATCTTCCACGCGGCGGGGCGTCATCCGCTAGCGGGGATTGCCGCCGCTTTTGCTGGGGTGTCGGGAGGCTTCTCGGCCAACTTTATTCCGTCTGGCATTGATCCTTTGCTGGCAGGCTTTACCGAGTCGGCCGCACACGTGTTGGATGACAGCTACCAAGTTAATCCCCTCGCTAACATCTACTTTACGGGCTTGTCGTCTATTTTAATCGTGGCGCTGGGCTGGTTTGTGACTGAGAAAATTGTCGAGCCACGCTTAAATCGCACACCGATTGATGAGGATGCCGAAGAGGCGCCTGATCTGGGCTCATTCACCACCATTGAAGGTAAAGCCTTTAACCGTGCCGGATTGGCGATGCTGGCCGGGATTGCCGCGCTGGTGGCGGCCTCATGGCCGGAAACCTCGCCGCTTCGGTCACCGGCGGGCGAGCTCACCGCCTTTGATGCACCGATTATGCAATCGATCGTGCCGCTCATTTTTGTGCTGTTTATTATTCCAGGCATTGTGTATGGCAAAACCGCAGGCACCTTTAAAACCAGCCAAGATGTGATTAAATCCATGTCTGACACCATGGCGACCATGGGCGCTTATATGGTGATGGCATTTTTCTGTGCGCAATTCTTAGCCGCATTCACCCAATCAAATATTGGTACCTTGTTAGCGCTGAATGGCGCGGAGCTATTGCAGTCAATGAACCTGCCAGGTGAGATGACGATTGTGGGGATGATTTTGCTCACCGCACTCGTGAACCTGTTAATCGGTTCTGCGTCAGCGAAATGGGGTCTGATTGGACCGATTTTGGTGCCAATGCTGATGGTTGTCGGTATTTCCCCTGAATTGTCACAAGCGGCCTATCGTGTCGGGGATTCCGTTTCGAACATTATCTCGCCATTAATGGTGTTCTTCCCACTCGTTGTGGTGTATTGCCAGCGCTATGTTAAAGCAACAGGCATTGGCACCGTGGCGTCAATGATGATCCCTTAWTCATTGACCATGCTGGTGGGCTGGACCTTGTTCTTGCTAGCGTACTGGGCATTCGGATTGCCACTGGGTATTCAAGCAAGCTATCAGTACCTGGTGCAATAACGGTCACATAGAGCGCGTATCGTCTATCATGACGTTGCAGACACAAGCCGGCCTTCGAGCCGGCTTATTTGTGTCGTATACTAGCGATGAATTACATAGCCAATAAATCGAGGTTGGAATGAACGAGCCACAAACGTCGGATACGATTCACGACGTTTATATGCGCCAGGCGATCACACTGGCCGACAATGCTGAGCAAGAAGGTGAAGTGCCTGTCGGCGCCGTGGTGGTGTATCAAGGTGAGGTTGTGGGCACAGGGTGGAACCGAACCATTACCCAGCATGATGCCACTGCCCATGCCGAAGTGATGGCCTTACGCCAAGCCGGCCAAGTGCTGGGTAATTATCGCCTATTAGACGCGGATCTTTATGTGACACTCGAACCGTGCCCGATGTGTGCGGCGGCGATGGTGCATGGCCGTGTCAGAAAGGTGTATTTTGGCGCGCCGGATCCCAAAACCGGCGCGGCTGGCTCGGTGATGAACCTACTCAGTTATGAAGAGGTAAATCACCATGTGCAAAGCGAGGGTGGGATATTAGAAGCTGAGTGCCGTGCGCAACTGCAAGCGTTTTTCCGCCGTCGTCGTGCTGAAAAAAAGGCTGCAAAAAAAACAGCCCGTGGTGCGGCTTCTATTGTGTCGTCTGATTCAGACCAAGCGTCTTAAAATGCCTCATCAAACGCGGCAAACTCACGAATCGCAAACGCGCGTTGGCGCCATAGTACTTTCTTGTGCATATTTTGGCGCATGCGCTTGCGACGGTTAGCCGATGAAATATTGTTTTTACGAAAGCTTTGTTTCACCAGCCGTTTTTTTGGCACCATAGGATCCTCATTGCGGTTGCTTTTCTGATTGCGATATTGGGTTTTGTTCAGAGCCCTCTGGCGTAGTATCCGGCGCTGGTTCAGCAACTTGCTCGGAGGATGGCTCGGGCGCAATGATGGTTTGCAGCCCACCGAGCGATTCGACTTGCTGACTGTCCAGCGACTCTATATGTGCTTTTTCATAGCCTAGAATACTCTGATAATAACGGCGAATATTCTCAACATAGCTTAGCGCTTCATAGCCACGTGCATAGCCGTATCGTGTTTGCGTGTAATATTGGCGCTTAGCGAGCAAGGGAAGGCGCTGTTTCACATCACTCCACGAGTTAGGATTGGCGCCTTGCGCTTCAGTGAGTCGCCGCGCATCCATCATATGACCAAAGCCAATGTTATAAGAGGCGAAAGCAAACCAAATCCGCTCGTGTGGGTTAACACTGTCGGGAATCCGGTCGAGCATACGCTGCAGGTAGAGTGAGCCGCCTTTGATGCTTTGTTCTGGATCCAGACGGTTGCGCACGCCGACGGATTTAGCCGTCGGTAACGTCAGCATCATCATCCCACGTACCCCTGTGGGAGATATGGCGCGTGGATTCCAGTGTGATTCTTGATACGACAAGGCAGCAAGCAGGCGCCAATCAAAATCGTTTGCATGCTTTTTGAAAAGGGGCTCCCACTGCGGGAGTTTGCTTTCTATGGCGCGCAAAAATGCGCGGGTATCAACGTAATCAAATTGATTCACGTGGCCAAAATACTTTTCTTCTAAAATTGCCAAGTCACCGGTTTGGTTCAGCTCACCAAAAAAATTCACCATCAGGGCATAGGCGCTGCTGTCGCCCTGTTTTTTCATAAACCAGGCGACGGGCTCATCTTCACTCAGCGCCATGGCGACGGCAATATCAGGTTGGGTGCGTTGCATTAAGGCAATATCGACGGAGTCGGCAATGGTAAAATCGATATCACCGTCTGCAACCTGTTTAAGCAGTTCATCGTCGTCGGCGTCTTGCACAACTTTCCAGCTTAAATCGGGGTGATCGTTTTTAAGCGATTGTAAGGTGAGATCGTGACTCGAACCTTCCACTACCGCCATTACCGCGTTCTCGCGGTTAAAATCGCCAACATCGCGAGGGCGCCAATGTCCCTTTTTATACACCACTTGTTGGCTGACAAAATAGTAGGCGGGGCCGGGGCGAAATTGGGCCAAGCGTTGGTCGGTAATGGTGAGTCCTGCAGCAATTAAATCGACATCACCGCGCTCTAATGCAGGAAAGAGGCCGGATAACGTATAGGTCGGCACCATTTCCAGCTTTACGCCAAGCTTGTCAGCAAAACGTGATGCAAGTTCGTAATCCAGCCCGGTCGGGCCATCGGGACCAATATAATAAGAAAGTTCGTTATTGAGTGTTCCGACTCTTAGCACGCCGCGGTCGCGGATTTTTTCCAGTACGGTGCGATCGTCGAAGTGCCAATCACACCCCGTTAAT
>NZ_MUFH01000289.1:0-2992 GCF_001996115.1 Salinivibrio sp. MA427 | reverse complement strand
GTAATAAAGATAATCGTTTTATGCAGCTTTTCTTGTAGCTCAATGAGTTGGTCTTGCATCTCACTGCGAATGAGCGGATCCAGTGCAGAAAACGCTTCGTCCATCAATAGGATCTCAGCATCCGTACACAAGGCCCGTGCTAAACCGACGCGTTGCTGTTGCCCACCGGATAACTGGGCAGGGTATTGGTCAGCATAGCCCTCTAAGCCAACCGTAGAGAGCCACTGTTGAGCCTTTTCATCTCGCAGTGCTTTGGCTTCTCCTTGAATGCGAAGACCAAAACCGACGTTTTCTTTGACAGTACGGTGAGGAAGCAAGCCGAATCGCTGGAAAACCATCGACATTTTATGACGACGAAATTGCTGCAACTCTTTTTGTGAGTACTGCATTATATCCGTGCCATCAATGCGAATTTCACCTTCTGTCGGATCGATCAAACGATTGAAATGGCGAATCAGTGTTGATTTTCCTGAGCCAGATAAGCCCATGATGACGAACACTTCACCGCGCCGAATAGACAGATTGATGTCACTAAGTCCGATAGTATGTCCTGTTTCTTGTAGCAATGCGTCTTTGCTTTTACCTGCTTTAACATCGGGCATGAGCTTACGCGGATGGTTGCCAAACACTTTGTAAAGACCGTGAATTTCGATCAAGGTGTTCTGCTCAGAATCAGTCATGATCACCTCCCTTTAAGTGCTGCTGTGATCGCTTGGCATAGCTTTGCGAGACGCGATCGAAAATAATAGCAATCACGACGATCGCGAGGCCATTGAGCAGGCCCAAGGTGAAATATTGGTTAGTGATCGATTTAAGAACGGGTTGACCCAAGCCAGAAACACCGATCATCGAGGCGATCACGACCATGGCGAGTGCCATCATAATCGTTTGGTTAATGCCGGCCATAATAGTGGGCATTGCCAGTGGTAGCTGAATCTGAAAAAGGCGCTGAACGCCATTGGCGCCATACGCAGTCGCTGCTTCAAGCACATCTTTATCGACCAGCCTAATCCCAAGGTTCGTTAAGCGGATGACCGGTGGAATGGCGTAAATCACGACGGCAATGACCCCCGGAATTTTACCAATGCCCAGTAGCATCACAACAGGAATTAAATAGACGAAAGCGGGCATGGTCTGCATGATATCAAGAAGTGGCGTAACCACCGCTTGGGTCCGATTGGACTTCGCCATCGCAATCCCGATAGGTACACCGACACCTATCGCGACAAGCGTACAGACCAAAATGATACTCATGGTGCTCATGGTATCTTCCCACATCCCTAAGTAAGCAATTAGAGTGAAAGAAACAACCACAGCCGCAGGGAGCTTCCAAGAGCGACTGGCGAGATACGCGATACCGGCAAGTACGGCAATCACCAGCCACCAAGGTGTGGCAAGGAGTAAGTCTTCGAACCAAACAAGAAAGTGGAGGAGGGGGTCAAAAAAGATATAGGCCATGGCCTCGGGAGCTCGTTTAGCAAAGCGTTCTGTCACGACAGTCTCAACATCAGCGGCTGGATACATTGTTGCTTTCGACGTTATGCACTCGTCAGATGTAATACATGACTTATAGTGCTCGACATCCGTACCCGTTTCGAAATCGACTTTAACCATTTCATATTTGCCTAACACGGCCGTCGGTGCCCAGTAGTAACCAAACCAAGCTTCTTCGCGTTCATAAGCTTTGGCAATGGAGCCGGCTAAGCCAGCACCGGAGCCAGGGTCGACAATTTCAAAGCCACTGTCGGCGAGATCCAATGCTTTAAAATTATTTTCCGAGGTAATTTGGCAGCTCCATCCCGCGGGACATCCGTAAAAGGCTGCTTTTGACGGATCTTCGGGATGAGGGAAAAGATCGGCATTGGCTTTAACGCCCGAAATGGTTTTAAGTTCGGGGTGCTGATCGACCATGTATTTAGGGACCCAAAATCCCTCTTCGCCGCCTTCAACAAAGGCTTGTCCTGCATAGCGTATACGTCCTTCGTCAATACCTCGCTGAAGGCCTTCACGCATGGAGTTACTCCAAAACTCCGGTGCAATATCGGGCTCGCCTTTTTCTATCATGGATGTGCCGGTTGGCATGGTATCACCAGGTACGAGTTCAGCATCACAGCCGTAGCCATGCTCTAAAATAAACTGATCAATGTTGGCAATCAGGCTCGCTGAATTCCAGTTCATATCGGCAATCGTGACGTTGCCACACCCATGATCATCGGCACTGGCCGGGACTGCAGACAGCGTTAATAGGGCTGCAGAGAGTAGTCGTTTGTACATAGTGCTTCCTTTCTCTTTTATACATTCGTCATGAATAATATTAGACCACTAATGAAAATGTTAGCGCCTACTGTGCGATCTATATCTCATAAATACTCGATATTTTAGAAGTATACGTATTCAACCCCTAGATCTTCATGCCCATTACTTAGAGATCTATTTGCTTTCTATTTTATTAACGTTAAAAAAGATCGAAAGTCTGAACCGCCGGCTGCTTGTTGCCACTCAAACAACAAGGCTTCGACCAAAGTGATCCAGGCGCCATGTTGCTGCATCATTGCAATTCCGGTGTGGTAATGAGACGCGTCACAGGATGAGGTTGCATCCGTGACTAGGTGAACGTGATAGTGGGCTCTGAGTAGATCGCAGGCTGTTTGATAAACACAAATATGGGTTTCGATGCCACATAGGATGACTTGTTTACGGTTAAGATCATCGAGTCGTTTTTTAACATCGGGGTTTGCGTAAGCACTAAATGTCTGCTTGGCAATGGGCGTATCCGTTGGGATTAACTCAGCCAAACTCTCAGTGGTCGCGCCGAGCTTATCGGGCAGTTGCTCGACCCACACCACGGGCACATCAAAGTACTGACAGGCACGCATTAGTTRGGCCAGCTTTTGGTGTAGTGCTTCGCTGCCTGTTACCTTTTGTGCCAGTTTGCCTTGTACATCAATCAACGAAACGACCGCATTCTCAGTATTGATCATTGTTTTATCCC
>NZ_MUFH01000288.1:0-3601 GCF_001996115.1 Salinivibrio sp. MA427 | reverse complement strand
GGCTGTTAATGGATGCAAACCAGAAAAAAGTTCATCAATCACGCCAACGGTTACTCACGGAAATCCGTGAAGCTCTGAAGGTAAAACAATTTCAGTTGGTCTATCAACCGAAAGTAAACCTAAGAACAGGTTCCGTTCTAGGCGTTGAGGCGCTCATCCGTTGGAAGCATCCAGAAAAAGGATTGTTATCTCCAGCGTATTTTCTATCAGAAATCGAAAATCATCCCCTTATTGTGGACATTGGTAGATGGGTTATTGAAGAATCGCTGCAGCAGATGCACAAGTGGGATCAAAAGGGGTTGAACCTAACTATGAGTGTTAATGTGGCTGCTCTTCATCTTCAATCTCCAGCCTTCTCAGACGAACTTCAGCAATCGTTCGATCGTTTTCCGGAAGTCGATCCGTCGCGATTTGATCTTGAAATACTAGAGACCGCCACGTTGGGCGATCTTCAATCCTCGGTGTTGGTGATTAACGAATGTCGGAGCATGGGAGTAACGTTCTCTCTTGACGACTTTGGTACGGGCTACTCATCTTTGGCTTATTTAAAACAATTACCTGTTCAGACAATAAAAATTGACAAAGAGTTTGTGAGNTAATTGCATTGGCAGAAGCATTTGATAAAAAGGTTATCGCTGAAGGTGTAGAAACAATTGAACAAGGTGAGCTTCTGCTCGAACTCGGATGTTTTCACGCCCAGGGTTACGCTATGTCGCCACCTTTGCAGCCAGAAAGACTTCCGCAGTGGCTCGCCAGTTGGAAGCCATTCCTGCAATGGACTCAAGGACACAAAAAATAAGTGAGCTATTGGCAAAGATGGTGTATCGAGATCATGCACTAGCCTATTGCGCAGTCTCCATTTATTTCACGCCATCGATTAAACGAACATCCCTCACTACACCAGCCAGTCGCTTAAAACCTCGTCCTGGTCCCTGCGCGATCTCTGGTTAAGAAAGTAACTGTTTCACTTCTTCTCACAAACTTTCAGAAGGGAAAGCTAACATAGTGTCATAAATGCAAAGAAGGAGTTTAACTCCCTCTTTATTTACAGATGGACGTGTCAACTTAACTTGCCTTACGCAGCCCTATATTAGCCTGTGCCGCACAGTTGATTGTCTGCGTCGCCTCGTCGCGATGGTAATGACGAGCTGTGTGCTCTTTACGACGCCCAGCGCTGAACGCAGAAACACGCTTAAGGTAACCAATAACTCGAGTGCCGTAATCAATGTTATTGGAGTGGCAGCTTGAGCATTCACTTAATGTGCGTTTATCGATGTGTTCACACTCGTTACAAATAGTGATTTTGACGTTAATGCAGAAGTAGTTACAGCCGGTTTTCGCAGCGATATTCAGCAACGACAAGTAACCCGTGGTGTTCAGTTTTTCATCGAGGTTTAGGTGTAGTGCGGAGCCGCCGTCTAAATACTCCACCAGTTCTTTACCGTGCATAACGAATTTATCTAAGGCATTGGTTTCATCGTCCTCAACGACATAGAAGTACGAGTTGTAGCACTCGCGCGATACTTTATAACCGTCGGCTTTGTCCCATTTTGCATTCTTAACACCTAAGTTTTCTGCAGGCACAAACTCGGTATTAAACATATAACCGTATTCCGCTTTGGCGGCTTTATTGGCGTCATAAATAACCTTCAGGTGACGTTTGACAAAGCTCTTATACTCTGGGTTATTGCTTGCTCTAATGCCTTGAGATTCCGCGGCTTCGACCATGCCGTTAATGCCAATGGTCAGGAATTGTTTGTCCAGACTAATAAAACCAGCGTCATAGACTGTCAGCATACCCGCTTCTTTGTACTCCTCCATCAGCTTGCGGTAAGCCACTTGATACTTATGAATTTTGCTAATTTCCTCTTCTAAGTCACGACCGTCCTGCACTAGACGGTTCATATTAATGGTAATGACATTGATAGAGCCTGTCGCAACACCGCCGGCCCCCAGGGTGTAAGAGAAGGTATTGTCGCTAATTTCCGAGCGCAGACGGCAACAGGACGCAAGTGAGTCGGCATTGTCTGACAAATACACAAAGAACGAATTACCGTTGGCCAATTCAGCCGCCATTTTTTCGCGAAGACCTGATCTTTACAAGCGCCGTCTTCCGTTAACATGGCAACGGTCACAACTGGGAAGGTCAAAATAGACTTTTCACGCTCTTTATTGAACCAGTCTAAGAAGAAGTCCTGCAAAGCACTGACGGTTTCCCACTTAGGTTTACTAAAGTCTCTCGGAAATACGAAGTCGCCAAACATGCTATCGAAATAGTGCTTGTCGTACACAGAAATGTTCCAGAACACACTTTGATAACCGCGTGCAGCCGCAGGTTGATTAATCGCATACACAACGTGCTGTAAGTGATTTTCGATTTGCTTGCGGTGCGTGTTTAAGTAGTCATCACCGTAGTCTTTACGCGCGAAATAGTCGAAGTAAGTTAAGAACTCAACGGTTGCCACAGCGCCAGCGTATTGCGAGCTAACCGCAAAAACAAAATTCACAAAGGAGCCACAAAACGACTCTAAATGTTTAGGCGCCAGCGACTCACCACCGAGTTTCGTCAAGCCGTCCATTAAAAACGGATACATAGTCACTGACACGCAATATGGCTTCAGACTGGTCTCATCGTGCACGTAAATTTCATGATTTTCTATTTGACGTACGTATTCTTTCGCTAAGTTGTCGTCGAACAACGCCGCAATTTTGTTACTAACCTGCTTGCGGTTAACCTGTACGAAGAAGTCTTTCATCAGCTCAGCTTCTAAGGTCGCGATATTTTTCTGAGTAACGTTCGCGTTGGCGTCCATTTTCGAACCGTCCGCCGCATTCTGTGCGTTCAGGTAATCCGCAATAAAGTCTACTTTTTCTGAAACCTGGTCGTCGTTTAAACGCAACATAATTATTCTCCTGTCAGAAACTTGCAGTTCAGTAGCTGCTTTGTTCTTAAATCATAAAATTTTTGGTTGGTATGGGGGCTGTCTAAACCGCCCTTTTCGGCTATCCATGGCCCGGTTTTTAAGTACGTCAACTGCTCCCTGATGCGCAAAGAGACATCCTCGTAACCTGTATAAAGGCAGGTTTCCAGCCCTTCTGCGCGAACTCGTTTTAAGTGTTTTATCAGCGCTTCTGGTTGCCATTCACCGCCCAGAAACAACACGCACGTAATGAGCCCTGTGTACATAGTTAAGCGCTCCTGTAAGTAGTCTTCGGTCAACGCTAAACCGCTGCCGACTGGCCAACTGTCCACACTATGACAACCTTTACACCCGACCGGGCATCCGGTGATGGTGTAAGCTAATGCCACTTCACCCGGCACTTCCTGCCAAACAATCTGTTCAGAGCTGTAATGTAGCTGTTGCGGATAGCCTGCCATAAAAAACCATATCTAGAGATCAAATTCAAATATAGCACTACATATTGTGCCTTGATAGCATAGATGACATAAAACACTGTGCATTGATCAACTTCAAAAAACACGTTAAACACCTCTGGTGCAGGGTATAAAATACCTTTTAAGTTTTTTTTACCAATAAGGTTAAAAAAACCCTTTACTTTTGAGTCATAAAAACCATAAGGGATAATTTCACAATAAAAT
>NZ_MUFH01000287.1:0-3008 GCF_001996115.1 Salinivibrio sp. MA427 | reverse complement strand
AATGTTTTCAGGGATGTTATTTATCTTCGCGCCACTTATCGTTGGCTACTTGATCCCACTCAAGCAGCCCCGCCATATTCATACCGTGAATACGCTGACGATGCGATTGGTCATGGTTATCCTGGTGTTAATGGGGCTTAGCCTCGCGGGCTTAGACAACCTTGGCCAACATATCTCCACCATTTTGCATTTTGCCGCCACTTTCTTCATTTGTATTGGCGCCGCTAACCTTTTAGCGCTGCCAATTCTCGATAAATGGATGCCGACACAAACGCAAGGTCACCAATATAAGCTGACGTTACGTGGCATGATGTCTGAATCTGGAAAACTGATCGGCGCGGTCGCCACAGGTTTAATCGTTGGTCTACTGTGGCAACAAGATCTCTCTTGGGTCGACGCCGCCAGTGAAGGTATTTTGTTATTGTTGCTATTACTGATTGGCATCCAGCTACGCAATAGCGGCATGACGCTAAAACAAATCATCCTCAATAAGCGTGGTTTGATGATTGCCGCACTGGTGGTGGCAACGTCTTTACCTGGGGGGTTACTGGCAGCTTGGTGGTTGGGTATTCCTTATCACCATGGTTTAGCGATGGCCTCTGGGTTTGGCTGGTATTCTTTAGCCGGCATTTTAATGGGCGATGGCTTAGGCCCTGTCTATGGTGGCGCCTCGTTTATTCTCGAGTTAGGACGCGAGCTTGTAGCGATTATGATGATTCCAATATTGATTCGTCGCTATCCACTTACCGCCATTGGCTACGGCGGCGCAACCGCGATGGACTTTACTCTGCCAATCATTCAAAGCACCGGGGGTATCCGCTGTGTGCCGATTGCCATTGTCAGTGGGTTTATTCTCAGCCTCTTGGTTCCCGTCCTTATGCTCTTTTTTCTTTCTTTAGGCGGTTAATCACCCAGCCAGTTGGATCAAAAAAGGGGTAGCACCCGGCTACCCCTTTTGCAAAATGGATAATGGTAGCGCTTATTGCGCGCGCATCCAGTTGTCCATTTCAGTTCGTAGGTTGTCTGACTTAGTACCAAAGATAGCTTGTACACCACCTGATACTTTTACAACACCCGCTGCGCCAAGCTGCTTCAACTTCGCTTCGTCAACAATGTCAGTATCCGCCACAGAGACGCGCAGACGTGTGATACATGCGTCTAAAGCAGTAATGTTGTCTTTACCACCGAAAGCTGCAACCAAGTCACCCGCTAGTTCAGAGCCTGTCGCTGTCGATACATCCGCCACGGCTTCGTCTTCACGACCCGGGGTTTTCAGGTCAAGGGCGCGAATCACCACGCGGAAGACAATGTAATACAGCACACCATAACCAATACCAAGTAGTACCAGAGTAGTCACGTTTTCAGCACGTGGCATCTGTACGATAAAGTCAATGAAACCGTTCGAGAAGGTATGACCGTGAACCACACCCAGTGCGTTCGTCAGCACATAAGCAGCACCCGCCATGATGGCGTGAATACCGTAAAGTACCGGTGCGATGAACAGGAACGAGAACTCAATGGGTTCAGTGATACCGGTCAGGAACGACGTCAGAGCGGCCGATGCCATGATACCCATGATTTTGGCACGGTTCTCTGGCTTCGCTGAGTGAGCGATAGCAAACGCAGCGGCGGGTAGACCGAACATTTTGAACAAGTAACCACCGGCTAACTGACCAAAGCCGTTACCTGCTTCACGCGTTACGTCGTTAGCGGTCAAGAAACACGTCATGATACCGTTGACTTGCTCACCGGCGTTGTTAACACAGCTACCTGCTTCATAGAAGAAAGGCACGTTCCAGATGTGGTGCAGACCAAATGGGATCAATGCACGCTCTACCACACCGTAGATACCAAAGGCGGTAACAGGGTTTTGCTCTGCGGCCCAGTGAGAGAAGGTAGCGATCGCACCACCGATTGGCGGCCAGATCACAGACAGGATCACACCCAGAGCAATCGAAATAAAGCCGGTGATAATAGGCACAGAGCGTTTGCCGGCAAAGAAGCCGAGGTAGTCTGGCAGCTGAATCGTGTAGAAGCGATTAAACGTCCACGCTGCAACACCACCCGCGAGAATACCACCAAGCACACCTGTCTTGATCGTATCTACACCCATAACGGGTGCCATCACATCCAGCGTAGCCACCATGATGCCGTAACCGACAATCGCAGATAGGCCCGATACACCGTCGTTATTGGTGAAGCCAAGTGCCACACCTACCGCGAACAGCAAGGCCATTTGACCAAACACCGAACCACCCGCTTGTTCCATCATGTGAGAAATGATGTCTGGCATCCAGCTAAAGTTGGCCGCACCAACACCTAATAGTATACCCGCAACCGGTAGCACAGATACTGGAAGCATCAGCGCCTTACCGACTTTTTGCAGATTAGCAAAGAGGTTTTTTGACATAGTTCTTGCTCCTAACAAGGACGTTTAACAATTGTGTCTCTAAAGACAGACCTTTCGATTCCCCCCCGCAAGAGGTCACACGATACAACAGGTGCCCAGAGAACAAACGATTTGTGATTATTGAACTCACCCAAACTATAAGGGGGGAATCAGTACCTTGCCTATCCGTAACGACTTTACTGATTAAAAAGTAAATATAGATCACAAACCGAACGGGTGACAAAAACAACAAAAATAAACGTAAGATCATGATTAAAAATTACTTTTTACACTGACGGCAGATAAAAAGACCGCATAAAAAAACAGCGACTTAAAAACCTCAAAAGTTATTTCATGTAACGAAAAATCTCATGCACACGATAAACGTTACAATGGCCATATTTTCTCTATTTTCCATGTAGTTATGATTAAATTGCGCCAGATCAAATTTCGAGCCGCATTCAGTGTAAAGCCGACTTAAAAACCTCAAAAGTTATTTCATGTAACGAAAAATCTCATGCACACGATAAACGTTACAATGGCCATATTTTCTCTATTTTCCATGTAGTTATGATTAAATTGCGCCAGATCAAATTTCGAGCCGCATTCAGTGTAAAGC
>NZ_MUFH01000286.1:0-3031 GCF_001996115.1 Salinivibrio sp. MA427 | reverse complement strand
CGCTTGAGCTCTTCAAAAATCTTTAACCCTTCTTCCATCCCTGGGCCACGGTAAGAGTGCACCGAGGAGCGATTCGCCTTATCAAACGACCGCCTTACCAAACGACGCTTTAAAGACGTAAGGAATGCCAAGTTTGTCAGTCCACAAATTTGCATCGCTAAATCACGTGACTCCAGCACATTCATGCCAGCAAACAAGGTGAACGGGCGATCATTCGCAACAGGTGTATCGCCAATATGGACGGTTTTTTGCGTCATAGGGGTATCCTTTGTTCGTAGCCATTAGGAGGTGTATGGATATTTCTGTTGTCTGTCTCATAATCGTATTGCGGATCACGATATCACATCGAATCAGTTAGCTAAATTTAGTTTGTTACAAGTGATCTAGGATTTCGGCGATTTGTCTGCTATTTCAGCCTATCTGATTAAACACCCTTACAGCGCCGCCTTGGCAGTGTAATTGATACTCGCTCGTACACGCCGGTATAAAAATAGACTCGCCTTTTTCAATGGTCAGCTTGTGGTCGCTATGAGAAACAGTCAGTGGGGCATCAATGGCGAAGATGATTTCACCGCTGTGCATATGGCATGTGAGATCGTCAACCTGAAGGTAATGCGTAAAGGAAAAATCAGGCACCGCGACCGGGTAATGCGTTCCTTGGCCAGTGCGTGTCGGTTCGAGTGTTATGTTAGCCGTTGCTATAGGAGCAAAGCTTGTGCAGGCAATCAGCTCATCAACATCGATATGCTTGGGGGTGAGTCCGGCTCGCAATACGTTGTCGGAGTTGGCCATGACTTCGAGTCCGACACCCTGAATGTAAGCGTGAGGGGTGCGGGCGTGCAAAAACATCGCTTCCCCCGGCGCGAGTGTCACGACATTTAGCAATAACGGCGCAAAGAGGCCGACATCTCCTGGATACTGTGTCGCCAAATCAATAATGGTATCGAAGGGAGCTTCCGTCGCATTTTGATTGGCCACTGCCATTAAAGCGTCGACTGCTGCCGCTTTATCGGTTGCCTCAAGCGCTAATAGCTGAGCGAAGGCGCTTTGTAGCGTGTCTTCAGCCGGGGAATCGGTAAAGGCTTGAAAAATAGTAGTGAGTGAATCGTGATTGACTTTTGCAATGTTCGCAATAATGTCTGAATAAGGGCGAAACCCGTTCATCGCTTTAAACGGGGTCAGCGCATAAATCAGTTCAGGCTTGTGATTGGGATCTTTGTAGTTACGATGCGCGGCTGATAGGGAAATGCCTTGTTGGTTYTCTTTTTGATAGCCGTGTTCGGCTTCTTGTTTGCTTGGGTGTACCTGGATGGATAACGCTGTGTCTGCGGCGAGCACTTTGAATAGAAAAGGCAGTTCACCAAAGCGTTGATAAATCTCAGCGGATAAGGCGGATTGCGGGTCAGACGCAATCAAGGTATTAAGCGGCAGCCAAGCTTCGCCAACGTGTATCTCGGAGCTGGCTTTAGGGTGCGCGCTCATCCAGATTTCAGCTTGCGGCTGTTGGTCGGGGTTCGCAATATTAAACAGTGCTGGCAGAGCCGTGCAGCTCCCCCATTGATAGGTTTGAATGGGATTGCGCATTAAAAAAAAGGGCTGTGAGTGAAATGGGCTATTCATACTGGCTGTACTCTTAAACGAGAAAATATACTCTTAAACGAGAAAATCGGCCCCGATTGGCGAGGCCGAAAGTGATAATAATGGTGTGGTTATAGCATAATTAAGCGGCTGATTGCAGCCACTGGGCTTTGCGCGCCTTCTTCAAGCTAACGCAAACCAATGCCGTGACCACCGCGCCGGCAATCATACAAATAAGGGCAATAACAGGTTTGTTCATTGCGCCCAGTAATGCCACCACGGGGCCACCATGCGCCACGCTGTTAGTCACACCGAATCCAAAGGCCATCACCGCCGCCACCATCGAACCAATCATATTGGCGGGGATCACCGCACAGGCCATCGCACCCATAAAATGAGTTTGTCCGCTGGCAATCATCCCCACGGAGAATAAGAAAGCCACTTTATTGAATGGACCACCCATATCAAAGCCTGCCATGCCGCCCAGTACAATCCCTAATAAAATGTAGTTACCGGTGCTCATGGCGGTGAGCATGGCGGTAAGTGAATCCATTAGGCTGGCAATGGGCGCCCCAATCACAAAGATAAATAGCGCGGCGATAAACAGGGTACCGGTAATCGGCGCAATCATAATGGGAACGAGTGGTTGGAGGAATTTATGGTAATTAATTCCGCTGACCCATTTGACGAAATACCCCACAAGCAAACCCGCAATGATGGCACCGATAAAGCCGGTGCCCGCTTCAGCGCCGTAAAAGCTGCCGGTATTGGCAATCCAGCCACCAATTAACCCTGGCGCAAGTGCCGGGCGATCCGCAATCGCATAGGCGATATAGCCGGCAAGCACTGGGATCATTAATTGGAAGGCAATCACACCGACATCGAGCACTTGTTGCCATGCACTGCCTTCTGGAATGGCCATGCCCGCTTCCGTTGGCTCACCGCCAATGGCGAGAGACAGCGCAATCAATAGCCCGCCTGTCACCACAAAGGGGATCATGTGCGAGACACCATTCATCAGATAGCGATATAAGTTACTTCGCCAGTTTGTGGTGCCAGTGGACGGTGCGTTGGTGTTTGTGCTTTGCTTGGACGTACCCGCGGCTTGATAAGGGCTGGCATTAAGTGCGTTTTCGATTAAGCCTTTACCGTCGCGAATTGCTTCTTTAACGCCGACTTCGACCACAGCTTTGCCGTTAAAGCGGGTCATATCGGTTTGTTTATCACAGGCAACGACAATCGCATCGGCGCGTAATATGTCGTCTTGTGTGGGTGAGTTTTTAACCCCAATCGAGCCGTTGGTTTCTACTTTTATCTCATAGCCCAGCTCGTCAGCGGCTTTTTCAAGCGCTTCGGCCGCTAAATAGGTATGTGCCACCCCCGCCGGACAACCGGTTACACCAATAATAAGGCCTTTTTTCGGTCCGGTATTATTGCGGTCCGGTATTATTGC
>NZ_MUFH01000285.1:0-3043 GCF_001996115.1 Salinivibrio sp. MA427 | reverse complement strand
TCTACCTACGCAATCCTCAGTTTCATGGCTGCTGCTGCCATCTTTATCGCCTTTATTAATAGTAAAATCAGCCGAGTACAAACGACTATCGCGATCACTGCAAGCTCTCTACTCCTTTCTCTTTTGATCGTGATCGCTGGTCAATACCAAGCCATTCCGTTAAAGGCGATGGCGGAGCAAATATTGACCGATATCCACTTTGATGCCTTTTTACTCAAAGGCGTACTCGGTTTCCTTTTATTCGCGGGCGGTATTGGTGTCAAGCTTCCCCATTTCTCTGATCAAAAATGGGAAATCACCACCCTCGTCCTCGGCGGCCTGTTGGTCTCTGTCTCGCTGGTTGGTGCCGGTATTTGGGGCGTCTTCCAACTGATCGGCATTCCTTTTGATTTTATCTATTGTTTATTGTTTGGGGCGCTGATTTCTCCAACCGATCCTATCGCGGTGTTGGCCATTGTTAAGCGACTACAGGCACCTAGGCGGATCACCACCCAAATCGAGGGAGAGTCACTGTTTAACGACGGGGTCGGGATTGTTATTTTCGTGACGCTTTTTACCTTGGCGTTTGGCGACAGCGAGCCGACACTCGGTGGTACGATCGCATTGTTCTTACAAGAAGCTATCGGTGGGATTTTATACGGTCTGATATTGGGTTACCTGTTTCACCGTTTGATCTGCGCGACCAATGACCATTCCATGGAACTGCTACTGACATTGGCTATTCCTAGCGCGGGGTATGTGCTCGCCGATATGTTGCATGTTTCCGGGCCACTGGCGATGGTAGTATCTGGCATTATGATCGGTAACTGGACTCGCTTTATTGGCTTCTCCAAAGAGAGTGAGGATCATCTGGACCATTTTTGGGAATTGGTCGATGAGTTTTTGAATAGTTTACTGTTCTTGTTGATCGGGGTCAGCCTATTACAGATTAGCTTCCATAAGGAAGACTGGATCATTATGGCCGCAGTTGTACCCGTTGTACTGTTCGCCCGTTATCTCAGTGTGAAAGCTTGCTATTTCGGCTTCAATCGATTTCGTCAATACAACCCTTGGGCCGTTCGTATTTTGAGTTGGGGAGGCCTAAGAGGTGGCTTAGCCCTTGCCATGGCCATGGCAGTGCCGGCTGGTGTCATGGTCGTCCCTGAGAAGAATATCGACGTCCGTGAACTGATTTTAATCATGACTTATGCGGTGGTGGTTTTCTCTATTCTCGTACAAGGATCGACCATGACAGGAATGGTTGATAAAGCCAATGCCGCTCAAGAGAAAATCGATAATCCCCGTGTATAAACACTCTTTCTCAACAAGGCGCCAATTAGGCGCCTTTTTTCTATTCGTCGAGCGTAAAGTTAGATTGTGAAAATTCAGCCAGATTAAACGGCGTCAGCTGATAGACACAATAATTCAACCAATTGGCAAAGAGTAAGTGCCCATGACTCCGCCAACTCACATAGGGGGGTTGAGACGGATCATCATCAGGATAATAGTTAATCGGGACGACAGGCTCCATCCCTTCTTCAAGATCGCGATGGTATTCATGATGCAGCGTATGTGAGTCATATTCGGGGTGACCTGTCACAAACACATTACGTTTATCCTTGGTCGCCGCCAAGTAAGTGCCCGCTTGTGCTGAGGTGGCGAGAATATCGAGATCCGTGTGTTCGTCCAGAAAGCTTGGCGAAAAGTCAGCGTACCGCGAGTGAGGGGCGAGAAAGCTATCATCAAACCCCCGCAATAAAGGATGCGTAGCCAGTGCTTCATTTACCTGGTGCTGATAGACGCCAGATAACTTCTCTTTGCGCGTTTTTTTGGGTAAATCGTAAAGAAGCTTTAAACCCGCTTGAGCCGCCCAGCAAACGTAAAGGGTAGATGTAACATGCTGATGCGCCCAATTCATCACATCTTGCAAATGCTCCCAGTAAATCACATCTTCAAACTGCACCAAGCCTAATGGTGCCCCGGTGACGATAAGACCATCAAAGTTGCGTTCACGCACGGCTTCAAACTGGCGATAGAAGGTGTCTAAGTGTTCCGTTGGCGTGTTTTTACTGGGTCGATTATCAATGCGTAAAAGCTCGACATCAACCTGTAAAGGGCTATTAGAGAGCAAGCGCATAAATTGCGTCTCGGTTTCAATTTTTTTGGGCATTAAGTTGAGTAACAACACCTTCAATGGGCGAATGTTTTGGCTCACCGCACGCGTCTGCGACATAACGAAAATGTTTTCTCGACGCAAAATATTGGTGGCGGGGAGCTGATCCGGGATTTTTATCGGCATCACTGCCTCCTGAAGATTTAAGATGTTTAGACGTCCAGATATCTAATAACATACCCCAGTGACCCATGAAGCTCAAGCAATAATCAACGCCCAGAGATACCCGAATAAGTAAGAATAGTGAAAGGGTAACAACACCAAACAAAAAGGTGAGATAAAAATGGGGCAGTCGGGGATATAAGAAAGGAATGAGGTATTTAAAAAACACTATAAACGAAAAAGCCCTCCGCGAATGCGGAGGGCTTAAAATAAGCTCTTGGCAGTGACCTACTCTCACATGGGGAGACCCCACACTACCATCGGCGCAGCAACGTTTCACTTCTGAGTTCGGCATGGGTTCAGGTGGTGCCGTTACGCTATGGCCGCCAAGAAAATTCTGGTGCTGATAGGCAGATTTGAACTGCCGACCTCACCCTTACCAAGGGTGCGCTCTACCAACTGAGCTATATCAGCAAAATCGTTATCAACGTTTTACTCGGTGTTTTGTCATCAAAGTCTTACACTTAATTGCTTTGATGCTTAAATGTTTGCTAACTAAAGCCTAATACTAAGCGCTAGTTAGATAATGAGAGCCTGGCGATGTCCTACTCTCACATGGGGAGACCCCACACTACCATCGGCGCTGCTTCGTTTCACTACTGAGTTCGGCATGGAGTCAGGTGGGTCCAAAGCGCTATGGTCGCCAAGCAAAATTTGGTGTGTCTTCACTTTTCAGTCAAAACACGTATCTAGAAAGCTGTTTCGTTCTCGCCACAATCAACTGGCTTA
>NZ_MUFH01000284.1:0-7873 GCF_001996115.1 Salinivibrio sp. MA427 | reverse complement strand
CCTCCTATCTCCGCTCGGGCGTTCACATTATCCCCAAGCGTTGAACTGTAACCACATGAATAATCGATTATTTTTTATCACCCATTCCGAGATAGTGTGAATCTGTCAAGGATAAACGCGCATGCTTTTTCCTGTATCTAGCCAATAAGCTGTAACCATCCATCCACTCACCACGCTACCGCCGATCAGTTGTCGGCACCTAACACGCCATTTGATTGGCTAATTTGCGGGTTAGTGTATCAAGCGCTGTGTTGCTTTTCGTGCGCTATTGTACAAAGTGTTAGATAAGCCATAGTTTGTGAAATGGGTGCAAAAAAAAGCGGCCTGGGTGGCCGCTTGGGGTCTCGACGTGGTTTGTACCTACCGCGCAAAGCGGGTGGCGTGGAAGGCGAGGTGTTCATCAATAAAGGTATTGATGAAAAAGTAGCTGTGGTCGTAGCCCGATTGCATGCGCAAGGTGAGCGGGGAGTTGTGTTTCTCTGCCGCTTGTTTCAGGGCTTGCGGGTTAAGCTGATCGGCCAAAAAGCCGTCTTTGTCGCCTTGGTCCACCAGCATNCATGGCGGTGGGGCCTTGGGCGAGTAACACGGTGGCATCGTAGGCTTGCCATGTTTGTTCGTCAGCGCCTAAATAAGCGCTAAAGGCCTGTTTGCCCCACGGGCACTCGGTGGGATGACAAATGGGGCTGAACGCGGAAATGCTGCTGTAGCGTGATGGGTTACGCAAACCAATCACTAACGCGCCGTGGCCGCCCATGCTGTGTCCGGCAATCGCGCGCTGGTTGTTGACCGCAAAGTGCGATTCAATCAGCTCGGGCAGTTCGTTGGCGACGTAGTCGTACATCTGGTAGTGCGACTGCCACGGCGCTTGGGTGGCATTAACATAAAACCCCGCCCCTTGGCCGAGATCGTATTGATCAGCGTCCGCCACACCCTCGCCGCGCGGGCTGGTGTCCGGCGCCACAATCGCCATGCCCAAGGTGGCGGCTTGTTTAAACGCGCCGGCCTTTTGCATAAAGTTTTCGTCGGTGCAGGTCAGGCCCGAGAGCCAGTAGAGCAAGGGCACCGGTTGGGTGTTGGTTTTCTCAGGCAGAAAGATCGCAAACGTCATTTTGCCGTTGGTGGCACTAGAGTCATGCTGCCAACGTTGGTGCCAACCGCCTGCGACTTTGTTTTCGCTTATTTTTTCTAGTTGCATGGTTATTCTGCCGCCGCGTTGCCACGGCGGCCGTCCTGTTATTGGTCCATGTGGATCACGCTGCGAATGCTTTTGCCTTCGTGCATCAGTTCAAAGGCGCGGTTCACTTCATCAAGGCCCATGGTGTAGCTGATAAATTCTTGCAGGCCAAACTCACCATCGAGGTAACGCTCGACAATACCGGGCAGCTCGGAGCGGCCTTTTACGCCACCAAACGCCGAGCCTTTCCAAACGCGCCCTGTCACCAGCTGGAATGGGCGGGTTGAAATCTCTTGGCCGGCGCCGGCAACCCCAATGATCACTGACTCGCCCCAGCCTTTGTGGCAGCATTCTAGGGCTTGGCGCATCACATCGACATTACCGATACATTCAAACGAATAATCAACGCCGCCGTCGGTCATCTCAACAATCACTTGCTGGATAGGTTGATCGTGATCGTTAGGATTAATCACATCGGTGGCGCCCAGCTGTTTGGCGAGGGTGAATTTGCTTTCATTGATATCAATGCCGATGATGCGGCTTGCGCCGGCCATACGTGCGCCGATGATGGCTGACAGGCCAATGCCGCCCAAACCGAAAATCGCCACGGTATCGCCTTTTTCTACTTTGGCGGTGTTCATCACTGCGCCCATGCCGGTGGTGACACCACAGCCAAGCAAGCAAACTTCTTCCAGCGGCGCGGCTTTGCTCACTTTCGCCAATGAGATCTCTGGCAATACCGTGTATTCCGAGAAAGTCGAGCAGCCCATGTAGTGGAAAATGGTCTCGCCATTAATCGAAAAGCGCGAGGTGCCATCAGGCATTAGGCCTTTGCCTTGGGTTTCACGCACTGCGCCACATAGGTTGGTTTTGCCCGATAGACAGAATTTACACTCGCCACATTCGGCAGTGTAAAGCGGGATCACATGGTCGCCCACTTCGACGCTGGTCACGCCCTCGCCGACCATTTCAATAATGCCGCCGCCTTCGTGGCCAAGAATAGAAGGAAATACCCCNCTTCAGGATCGTCACCCGATAGGGTAAAGGCATCGGTATGACATACACCGGTAGCGACGATTCTGACAAGAACTTCACCTGGTTTAGGTAATTGAACGTCAACCTCTTCCATTTTCAGGGGTTCACCTGGCCCCCATGCGACCGCGGCTTTTGATTTGATATGCGTTTGTCCCGGCTTGATTGTTAGTGCCATTGGAGAATCCTTTTTGTTCACGATTACGACCTGACTATGCTAACTAAGTTAGTTTTAGTTATAATCTGGCAAAATTGAAAATCATTATTTCACTTTCGTAATAATGTGTGTCAGTGAATATAGACAGGGTAGACGGTAATGGCACCCCATTGGGAAGGATTAAACGAATTTTTATCGGTAGCCGAGCATGGCAGCTTTACCCAAGCGGCTAATAAATTGGACATCACGGTGGTGTCGGTAAGTCGTCGGGTGGCGACGCTTGAGGCGTATTTGGGGGTGAAGCTGTTTCATCGCACCACCCGCAAAGTGTCACTCACCGACGAAGGTGAGCTCTATTATCAACGCTGCCGCCCACTGCTCGCGGCCTTGGTCGATGCTGAGCAAACCATTACTCAATCGCAAGCGCTTCCTTCTGGGCTGGTCCGCGTCACTGCGCCGGTTAACTTTGGTGAGCAATATATTGCCCCCTTGCTTGCGCCATTTTTAACCGCTTACCCGCAAGTGTCGATCGATTTACACCTGACTAACCGACGCGTAGATCTAACCGATACCGGCACCGATGTGGCAATTCGTATTGGTCACTTACCCGACTCGAGCCTTAAGGCAAAACGGTTGGGATCGCGCCAATTAACCATTTGTGCCAGCCCTGGCTATTTAGCCGCTCATGGCTCTCCTGATTCACCCAGTGCACTCAGTCGCCATACCTGTTTGGTGGGCTCCAATGAACATTGGCATTATCAAAGCAGCGGTAAAATTCGCACACTGACCGTATCGGGAAAGTTACGCTGTAACTCCGGTGTGGCCTTACTCGATGCGGCTAAGCATGGTCTAGGCTTGGCGCAGCTGCCCCATTATTATGTGCAGGCAGCATTGGCAAACGGCGAACTGGTTGAGGTGTTAACGGATTATCGGGTAGACGATGAAGGTATTTGGGCGCTTTACCCCAGCGGACGCCAGTTACAGCCCAAGGTAGCCGCGTGGTTAGAGTTTCTTGCCGACCACCTGCCCGACCACCAGCTGCGTACAAGCACGTCTGCATCAATGGCCGCACGATAGAAAAATCGCCAGCACGGGGCTGGCGATTGTTGTACGCGCTCATTCAAAGATGAATTAATGACGCGACGCCCGCAAGGTACCTGTTGTCGGTTTAATTGCCGAGATTTTAAAGGCGCCGACATGCTGGTCGAGCGTTTGTGCCAGACCGGCTAAGTCTTGACTGCTGGCCTCTAAACTATGGCTATCTTCCAAACCGGCTTGTGCCGCTTGGTTAACATTATCCATGTTGACGTTGATTTCATTCGCCACGCTCGATTGCTCTTCGGTCGCGGTCGCAACATGGGTATTCATATCTAAGATGGTGCTTACCTGTGTGGCAATGCTTTCTAGTGCTGTCAGTGCTTGCTCAGTGGCACGGTTACCCTCGGTGGTCAATGCCTTGCTGGTATCCATGGCATCAACGGCATTTTTCGCTTCTTGCTGCAGCTGATCAATGGTCGATTGAATTTCTTCGGTCGATTGTGAGGTTTTAGTCGCCAGGCTGCGCACTTCATCCGCGACCACCGCAAAGCCACGTCCAGCCTCACCAGCACGTGCCGCTTCAATCGCTGCGTTCAAGGCAAGCAAGTTCGTTTGCTCAGAGATCCCGCGAATCACATCCAGAATCGAGACAATCGACTGAGTTCGCTCGGCCAACGAGGTGATCACCGTTGACATGTTATCCATCTCAGTGTCGAGTTGGTTAATCGTCGCGGTTGCCTCGGTCAAGGTTTGCTTGCCGGCTTCGGTTTCGCTGTTCGCCGATGAGGCCGAGTCCGCCGCGCTAGACGCACTTTGCGAGATCTCATTAATGGTGGCGATCATTTCGTTCATTGAGGTGACCACCAGCAAGGCTTGCTCGCTTTGTGACTCACCGCGCTTTAATGACTGCGCTGCTTTATCGCGCAATGATCCCGCCGAGCGGCCAAGCTCTTCACCGGTTTCAACCACGTTAGCGATGATTTGGTCGATTTTATCCACAAAGGTGTTAAACGCCTCTGAGATGTGAGTGATCTCGTTATTGCCGGTCACGGGCAAGCGCACGGTAAGGTCACCATCGCCTTTCGAGATATCTGCCAGCGCATATTCTAAGCCTTTAAGCGGCGCGAATAAACGGCCGAGTAGCCACACTAGCACCAAGGTACAGCCGATAAAAATCAAGCCAATCGCGGTAAGCTGTGCAATGGCGATACCATTGGCGGCAGCATCGACTTCGGTGATGGGAATGCCGACATCAAACGCACCCCAAAGACGGCCATCGACGTACACCGGCATCATGATGTCGTACACCCATACATCTTGCACATCGGCGTACCAGCGCGAATGCTGGGGCTGACCCTGGCCGGCACCGGCGACGGTATAATTATCGCTGTACACCNCATGGCACAGACCACGATCAAAATGAGTTTTTTCACTACGCTGCCTTTTTAAATGATGGGGAAGGACTAAAGCCGTCACAACCGGCGCGTAATGTGCCGAAAAATTCAGTGTCGAACAGTATGAGAGACGGCTGACTTCCTCTCTGTACATAATTGTTAAACAGAATCATAGCGGTAGGTCATGGGTTAAACAAGTGATGCTTCGCAAAAGTGAAATTGGGCTGAGAGGTTAGCCGCAAAAATCATGATTATTAGTTGACTGAAGCGAAGCATGTTCGTGCCCAGCATAATCGGCAGTTAAGTGACGCCAAACCGCGTTGCCGGGAAGTAATTAAGTAATTTATGCACGATAAAGCAAAGCATCAAGGTGAGTACAATGGCGACTAAGTTGCTGCTGACTCGATATAAGGCATCGTACATAAAGTCTTGGTTGGGGCTTAAGTATTGCCCGAATAAGATCCCGAGCGTTGCCATGGCCCCAAACCCCACGCCTGAGCCCCCGGCCTCTTTTAAATGCGCTTTAGCAAACAACATGGTGCCTATCCAAAGCAGCGGGATCACCAAGATCAGCACGTTAAACCAATCGTATAAAATAACTTGGCAGCCCACCCCATACACCACGCCCAACACAGTGCCAATCGCCCGTTTACGCGCATAACTGAGCGAGCCGTTCCAATGCATCGGGAACAGCAACAACACGGTGGTGGCTTGTGCTGAAATCGAATCGCGCAAATCAAACAGCTGAAAGATAAAAAACGAGACCGTCGCCAACGTCGCGCCCATGAGTGCTTCATGCCGCATCCGATGGGATTGTTTTCCCCCTGCGGGTGCAGCAGGCGGCTGGCGCGGCGTGACATCAGGAATTAACCAGGTGACGAGATACGCCACTGCGACCGATAACACATTCGCGCCCAGGTTACCGAAGATTAAGGTATTGATCGGTAAATCGGGATAACTCGCAAAATGAAGCATGATGCTAAGGCTTAACACGCTGTTGGCACCAAAAAGAAAAAAGCGCCCTTTTGACATGCAGGCAAATTTGTAGGTGAACAACAAGAATACCAAAGGCGTCATTAACCCTGGATGCGCGCCAAATAATCCGCCCAGCAGTCCAACTTCTAACCCACTGATCACCGCCGAGGCCAAAAGCTGACGCGCGGCACGGCCATTGATCACCGGGACAAGGCCGAGCAGCAACATTGGAGTGACGGTAAAAAACACCCCAAAGCTGCAGTCGAAAAACTTACAAATCGCGAATCCTAAGGTCGCGCCAGTGGCTATGCGCGCACATTGGCGTACATCATTATCGCTTAACGGGTGATGCCATAAATTCATTGCACTCGCCCTTAGTAGATGTAATGCAGCATACTCAGAAAGCCCACTTGTGCTTTTGCGAGCAGACCGCTTATCGCATGGTCAGGCACCAGTTGTACCGTGGCGCGAGCACCCGTGGGGAGGGCATGAGATGGCCATTCATCAAGTTGAATGTGCAGACGCATACGCTGTGCATCGCGTACCCATCGGTTCGAATTGGTGGGTGAGGCTAACTGGCCATTAGCATCGATTTGACCTGCACTGACCCCCGCATCAACACTGGTAACATGGCCGGTATATAAAGCGCCGGGCTCACTGTCAAACGCCACTAGCGCGGTATAACCTGCCTCAATATCGCGCACACTTTTCTCACGAAAATCGGCAATCACTTGTGCACGTTCTGACACCAATGCCATGATTGGCTGGCCGGCACTGGCATAGGCGCCCACGTCTAATTGCAGGTTGGTCACTACGCCGTCATGGCTGGCTTTTACGGTGGTATACGATTGATTCAATTGCGCTTTCTTTAACTTGCTCAATGCCACTTGTTCGGCAATGTTGCTGGCACCATCACCGCCCCGTTGAATTTGAAGCGCACTGACACGCGCTTTGGCAGCTTCCCATTTGGCGCGTGCAGTATCGGCCGCGCTGATCGCATCGTCACGCTGCTGCTGCGACACACCATTTTTAGCAAATAGAGCTTTTAATCGAGTTGCTTCGCGTGCTTTTTGTGCCAATACCGACGCGAGCGCCGAGACATCTTGGCGCGCGGCCATCAAGGAGGCATCGAGCTGAGCATTGCTTTGTCTGGCCTGGGCAAGTGCGAGCTTTGCTTGGTCGACGGCAATACGGTAAGGCGCGCTTTCAATCCGAAACAGCACATCACCTTGGTGAACGTCTTGGTTGTTGTCGACCGCAAGCGCGCTGACTGGGCCACTCACTTGTGGTGCCACTTTGGTGACGGTGCGTGTCACCATCGCATGAGGCGTGAGTGGCATCGTATTATCTGCGATTAAAAAATAACCGAAAAGGATCAGAAAACTGAGCGCCGCTATTTTTACCCAGCGAGAAAATTTTTCATCCGGTGTCATTCGTGCTTATTACCTTTACTTATCTACATTATGATTGATTAGTGTTGCACTGGAAAGTATCGCGCTGAACAGCGTCGCCCTAACAAGAACGAGGTATCGCCTTGCTTTTTATTCATCTTGAGAAGACGTTACGTAGTCGAGTGCGTTTTGATTGATGGTGACCAATACACGCTCTAAAGCCTCAAAATCTTCAGCGGCGATACCAGACAGCAAATGTTTGCGTACCCGCAACACCCGCGCTTCGATACGCGACATTAATTCACAACCACTGTCGGTGACGTGGACGGTTCGGGTGCGTTTATCTTCGGGTAAGCAGCGCCGTGTGATCAGCCCTTGTTCCTCAAGGTGCTTTAACGTGCGCATTAACGAGCCCAGCTCAATCTCTAACGCTTGCGCCAACTCACTTTGGCTAATGCCATCGCCCAATCGACGTAACATCCACAGCGCACTCCAGCGCGGATAACTGAGCCCAAGTGGTTCAAGCTCGGAATCGGCTACGCGTCGCCATAGTCGTGCGGTCCGTCCTAGATGTTCAGCTATCGACATATGTTCTGGATGTGAAGCGGTCATGCGATCTCTCCCTCAATCGTGCGGATTACTTAGCCTGCTAAGTAATAGAGAACAAGCAATATAAAATAGTTAGCAGGCTAAGTAAATATAAAAGTGATAT
>NZ_MUFH01000283.1:0-3119 GCF_001996115.1 Salinivibrio sp. MA427 | reverse complement strand
CATCGATCACATCCGGGCCGACAGTGCCTCCGATAATCGGCAGTTCGATTGGTGCTTTCCCTTCGATATGTAGGGTAGCTTTCTTCTCTGCCATAACAATCTCCTTTGTTATTTTATAATCCCATCCAGGATACGGACCCGACCGTTTTACCGATCGACCTCTATTATGTCAATTTTTAACCTATCGATGTGTGCGTCAGTTAATAACTTATGTGCGTTAGTTAATAACTTATGTGCAATGGGGGTTAAATATCTGTTGTGAGATTCCGGTCAATTTTGTGCGTTTGTAATTGTCTGTTACGCCACGTATACTTTTTCGAGGTCTCTGGGCAAATCAGTATCCTAGAGCGTTTAGGGGCTCAAACACCTTTCCTAACTGACGTGATCCATTCACCGAAAATTGCAGTTATAAGCAATAAGGTACATGAAGCGCGTTACGCAGATGTTGCAGGTCTTACGCTTTGAGTACTGAGGTTCAGAGAGTGTAATAACTATAAATGCTCAATAGAGCTGAGTGGGCAATATCGTGAAAGAAAGAAAGTCAAGACCCGTAAACCTCGACCTTAAGACGATTCGCTTCCCCATTACAGCGATTGCGTCCATTTTGCATCGGATATCAGGTGTGATCACCTTTGTTTCGATCGCCATCCTACTGTGGCTGCTTAGCCTGTCTCTCTCTTCTCCTGATGGATTTCAATCTGCTGCTGCGATACTCGATACCTTCTTCGTCAAGCTCGTACTTTGGGGCATTTTGACGGCGCTGGCTTATCACATCGTTGGCGGGATTCGTCATTTAATCCAAGACCTGGGTTACTTTGAAGAGCTGGATTCGGGGGCAAAAAGTGCCCAAGTCTCGTTTGTAATAGCAGGCGTGCTAGCTGTGTTGGCGGGGGTTTTAGTATGGTAACAAAAAACATTTCATCGGTGGGTCGCAACGGTGTGCACGATTATGTGCTGGTCCGAGCTACTGCGATTCTCATCACACTTTACACACTTTATATGGTCGGTTTTGCCGTCTTTGGCCCTGAGATTACGTATGCCTCATGGACAGCGTTTTTCGGCCAGACCAGCACGAAGGTCTTTACCATGTTGGCCCTGGTCTCTGTGCTGATCCACGGCTGGATTGGGATGTGGCAGGTGTTGACTGATTATATCAAGCCAGCCTTGCTGCGCGGTGTATTACAGCTTGCTGTTGTCGCCACGCTTCTCATCTATGTGTTTGCCGGTTTCTTTGTATTGTGGGGTGTGTAAGTGAGTATTCCAGTTCGCGAATTTGATGCAATCGTTATTGGAGCAGGTGGCGCCGGTATGCGCGCGGCACTGCAAATATCCGAACAGGGCCTAACGTGTGCGCTGTTATCTAAAGTGTTCCCAACTCGCTCTCATACTGTGTCAGCACAGGGCGGGATTACAGTGGCACTGGGTAACTCGCACAAGGATAATTGGCAATGGCATATGTACGACACCGTCAAAGGCTCCGATTATATCGGTGATCAAGACGCTATCGAATACATGTGTAAAACAGGCCCGCAGTCAGTCATTGAGCTAGAGAAAATGGGATTACCCTTTTCTCGCTTTGAAGATGGTTCGATCTATCAACGACCCTTTGGCGGTCAATCAAAAGAATTTGGGGGCGAGCAAGCGGCACGTACCGCCGCGGCGGCAGACCGAACTGGCCATGCCCTATTGCATACGCTTTACCAACAAAACATCAAAAACAAAACGACGATTTTTTCAGAGTGGTATGCCCTTGATCTGGTCAAAAACCAAGATGGAGTGATTGTCGGTGCAACGGCGATGTGCATGGAAACGGGTGAGATTTGTTACTTCAAATCGAAAGCAACCGTGTTGGCGACTGGGGGCGCAGGCCGTATTTATCAGTCAACCACCAACGCGCACATCAATACCGGTGATGGTGTCGGTATGGCGCTCCGTGCTGGCGTACCGATGCAGGACATGGAAATGTGGCAATTCCACCCCACAGGCATTGCGGGTGCCGGTGTCTTGGTGACAGAAGGCTGTCGTGGTGAGGGTGGCTATCTACTTAATAAAGATGGTGAACGCTTCATGGAGCGTTATGCGCCTAATGCAAAAGACCTTGCTGGTCGTGACGTGGTTGCCCGATCAATGATGATCGAGATCCGTGAAGGACGCGGCTGTGAGGGGCCATGGGGCCCACACATTAAGCTGAAGCTCGACCATCTCGGCAAAGATGTACTGGAATCGCGCTTGCCGGGTATCTTGGATTTGWCGCGCACTTTTGCACATGTCGACCCGATCAAAGAGCCGATTCCTGTTATCCCAACGTGTCACTACATGATGGGAGGCATTCCAACGCAAGTATCCGGCCAAGCCATTAAACAAGATCCACTGGGCAATGATATCGAAGTTCAAGGGCTTTTTGCCTGCGGTGAAATCGCCAGTGTCTCTGTACATGGCGCCAACCGCTTAGGGGGCAACTCGCTCTTAGACTTGGTTGTCTTCGGCCGTGCAACAGGGTTACACCTAGGGGAAACCTTGGCAGCGCAGGTGGAAGCAAGAGACGCCAGTGAATCAGACATTGAAGCCTCTCTGGCTCGCGTCAATCGCTGGAATAGTACTCAGCAGGGTGAAGACCCAGTAGAAATTCGCAAAGACCTTCAAGCGTGTATGCAAGAAAACTTCTCGGTGTTCCGAGAGGGCGAAGCGATGGAAAAAGGGCTGAAAGAGTTGGATGCTATCCGTGAGCGACTCAAAACAGCACGCCTTGATGATACATCAACAGAGTTTAACACCCAGCGCGTCGAGTGTTTGGAGCTGGAGAACCTGATGGAAACTGCCTATTCAACGGCGGTCTCCGCGTATTATCGGACGGAAAGCCGTGGTGCTCATGCGCGCTTCGACTACCAAGAGCGTGATGACGAGAATTGGTTGTGTCACTCCATCTATAACCCAGAAACGGAAACCATGTCCAAGCGCGACGTCAATATGGCGCCTGTGCATCGTGACGCTTTCCCACCGAAAGCACGTACTTATTAAGGGGGTCGAAACGATGAACGTTAATTTTTCAGTCTATCGCTATAATCCAGATGTGGACGATGCGCCATACATGAAGGATTACACACTCGACGTCCCTGAAG
>NZ_MUFH01000282.1:0-3149 GCF_001996115.1 Salinivibrio sp. MA427 | reverse complement strand
CCTTAACACTGCGCGGGTGCGATCTCGTCGACCAGACACCTATTATCGATATAAAACCATACATTCCCTATTCAGATAGCATAGCCGACGCTCAAGGCGGATTTGCTCAAACCAAACCAACCCCAATGGACGTCCGTTTTTCTGACAACGCATTACAGGCTTTATCTCAATCTCCTTATCAAGCCTACCATCAACGCGTGATTAGCGAAGTATTAGCCCAGGATCCTCGTCCTGCTTATAAACAGGGTAAAAAAGATGATAAATGTTACGCCGTACACCTTTTTGATTTTAACGTGCGGTTTTATGTACAACCTACGCAAATCCTGGTCGTGGCGGTAGAAGCTTTTGTCGAAACTCCCCCACACTGTTAATATGTTTGGACTTATTGAACGCCAATTTCAACGGATAACTTTAAATGCGTACCAGTCAATATCTGCTTTCTACCTTGAAAGAAACCCCTAGCGACGCAGAGATTGTCAGCCACCAGCTGATGCTGCGCGCGGGCATGATTCGAAAACTTGCCTCTGGCCTTTATACTTGGTTGCCTTCGGGTGTCCGCGTACTTCACCATGTTGAACGCATTGTGCGCGAAGAAATGAATCGAGCCGGTGCCGTTGAGACCATGATGCCCGTTGTCCAACCTGCTGATCTTTGGTTAGAGACGGGGCGCTGGGAGAAGTTTGGTCCTGAGCTACTTCGTATTGCTGACCGCCATCAGCGTGATTTTGTCTTAGGCCCTACGCATGAAGAAGTGATTACGCACTTGGCTCGTAATGAAATTAATTCATACAAGCAACTGCCGCTCAATCTTTATCAAATCCAAACCAAGTTCCGTGATGAAGTACGTCCAAGATTTGGTGTTATGCGCTCACGTGAATTCACAATGAAAGACGCGTACAGTTTTGATATTGATAAAGCAGGCATGGAACAAAGCTACGAGAAAATGCGTGCGGCCTACTGTGCCATTTTTGATCGTATGGGGCTGGATTATCGTGCTGTGTTAGCAGATACCGGTGCGATTGGTGGGTCAGCATCACACGAGTTCCATGTCCTGGCCGACAGTGGTGAAGATCTGATTGCATTTTCAACCGAGTCCGACTACGCGGCAAATATTGAAAAAGCCGAAGCTTTGGCACCTAAAACGCAGGCTGATGCACCGACCCAAGAAATGACGCTCGTCGATACTCCTGATGCGAAAACCATCGCTGAGTTGGTTGCGCAGTTTGAGCTTCCGATTGAAAAGACGGTAAAAACTTTATTTGTCAAAGCCTCTGACGAGGTAGAGTCTGATCTTATCGCCCTAATCATCCGTGGTGACCACGAGTTGAATGAAGTGAAAGCAGAGAACCTACCACAGGTTGCTGCACCACTTACCTTTGCGACTGAAGAAGAAATCCGCGCACTGGTTGGAGCGGGTCCTGGCTCTTTAGGGCCTGTCAACTTACCGTCTCCTTTCATCGTTGACCGCAGTGTGGCAGTCATGAACGATTTTGGCGCAGGTGCCAATATCGACGATAAGCACTACTTCGGGATCAACTGGGGACGCGATGCGACGCTTGACCAAGTTGAGGACCTACGTAACGTTGTCGAAGGCGACCCCTTGCGCCATTTAAAGTTGCCATTGTACCGATGAATATGCATAAGTCTGAGCGCGTACGCGAAGCAGCAGAAGCACTCTATGCTGATCTGACTCACGCTGGTATCGATGTATTATTCGATGATCGTAAAGAGCGCCCAGGCGTAATGTTCTCCGACATTGAACTTGTCGGTGTTCCTCACACGATTGTTATCGGAGAGCGCAGCATGGATAACGGAGTGTTCGAGTACAAACACCGTCGTGATGGCGAGAAAGTGCCTTTTGCGATTGACGATGCACTGACTTTCATTCAATCAAAACTCGCTTAAATAGCGCGTGATGGTTGCATTCAATACCCCGTTTTAGCGGGGTATTTTTTTGCTGATTTGTTGCCAACCGGCCTCACTGATTACAAAGCCCTCTATTTAACGCAGTCACCATCCGCAATGTTTAAAAGATTGAATGTTGGAAAGAGTGTGACAATGACCATGCATCGGCGCACACAGGCTGTCTATAATCAAACTGTTAGCGCGAGGATGAGATATGTATGGCCAAAAGCAAACCTAAGACAGCTTTGGTGCTGACTGGCGGTGGGGCCCGAGCCGCTTACCAAGTTGGTGTGTTATCGGCGATCGCGCAGTGGTATCCGCGCGTGCATGCTAGCCCGTTTACTATTTATTGTGGCACATCAGCCGGTGCGATTAATGCCGTCTCCCTTGCGAGCCATGCGTCATGTTTTCGACTATGCGTCAAAAAACTGTCGTGGCTATGGCGCCGATTGAGTACGTCTCGTGTCATTGCGAGTCACCCCAGCGCATTGATTGGCCATCTGTTGTCACAAACCGGGCAACGTTTTCAGTCTCACTATCAACCTCCCATTCCCTTTGGCTTACTAAATAACCGACCTTTACGCTATCTGCTTAATCAAACCATTAACTTTAATAAACTTAATTATCAGCTCTTAGCTGGGCACTTACACGGGCTATCCGTCACCGCCTCTAACTATCAAACCGGCCAGTCAGTCAGCTTTTTCCAAGGAGATCCGGAGATTCCGCCTTGGGTACGTGCCCGTGCGGTGGGCCGCCGCAGTCAAATATCAACAGAGCACTTACTCGCTTCTTCCGCTATTCCGTTCATGTTTCCAGCATCTAGAATTGGCCATGAGTTTTACGGTGACGGTGCCATCCACCAGATCGCACCTTTGCGGCCAGCGGTAAAAATGGATGCAGAGCGTATCCTCATTTTAGATTTGACCACTGGGATCCGGCAATCTGCTCAAATAAATCATGCAGCTCCTGGGCTAGCAATGCTCGGCGGCCACCTGATGAATGCCATTTTCGCCGATACACTGTCTGCAGATTTGGAGCACCTTCAACGACTTAATCAAGTAGCTAGTGCGCTGACGCCATCACAGCAGCAACAGTTGGGATTACGCTATATTGATGTCTTACATCTGCGTCCTTCTGAGCCTTTTGAGCCCCTAGCCAAGCGTTTTTACCCACATATGCCGATAGCCTTGCGGAGTTTACTCAAATTATTAGGCATCAATGCCGGTCAAGATGCGACCCTAGCG
>NZ_MUFH01000281.1:0-3160 GCF_001996115.1 Salinivibrio sp. MA427 | reverse complement strand
CAATGTGTGCATTGTGATTATTTAAATGACTGATGCGGGAACACATTTTTAATTCGTTGCTGAGTACGATGATCAATACTGCGCGACAGCACGACTTTTGCGGGCTTAAACCGATTGCTATATACCTTTACTGTCCCCGTAAACGGATGACGTTTAGCGATATCTTGGCAATCATGTAAAAAACCTTTCGGTACTTTTCCTTTATGACGCACTAATTGGCCATCCTTAAATGCTATCACCAGCAATGGCCGGTCGATCAACATAAATGCGAGAAATATGGCAAAAGAAATCAGTAAAAAGTAGCCCATACTGCATGCTCACTTATTGATAAAAGGTTTTACATATCCAGCAAGTTGCTAAGATCTTGCTTTAGCGTATCCACTTGCTTATTGGCACTTTCTGAGCGGTTAGCCTCAGACAACAAATATTCAATCGTGTCAGACAAGGTCGCATCAAGCTCATGGGCCTTTTGCGACAGCTTTTCCCATACGCGATAGTCTAAATCGATCGACTTTTTACGCGTTTGCTCTTGCTCAGCATTAAAGTGGCGTTTTCGCTTGGCACGAATGGCTTGTTTGAGTTTTTTATCTAATGATGGCGCCATGTGCTTGTCAATCCACTGTTCAACTCGCGTGGGTTCATGCTCAAGGGCCAGCAACGCATTAACGGCAGTATTTGCCTCGTCTGCGTCGATGTATTTTGTGACAGCGTCACCATCTTTCCATTTTTTTACCAAATAGGCCCATTTCCAGCCTGCTTCAAGGTTTTCGAGTTGTTGATATTTCATATGCCAAGCTTCAGTCACGCCAATGAGTGACAGCGTAACACTAACTCGCTGCCTGTTCAATTATCACACACCTAGATACGCACCCTACTCGTTGGTTATTTATCCCTTCGTTATGGCGCCATTTTATTACCGTAGTGTGTTATCCTTTATGCTTTAACCATTCTAATCTTAGTCAGTAATCATAGACATGCATGAAGTTGATTGGCGTGATGCCAAACCACATTATTCTCAGTTTTCCCCAGATATCGCACAGTTTGAGTATTTAGAGGCCGCCACGCTACTGTCGCTGCAGTCACGTTTAACCCAGGCTCTGCAGTGGTTGATGTCATCTTCGTGCCCGACACGTTGCCTGACCGTCATGTCTGCTGATCTTCCACACTATCTTAATGCATATCGGGATGAGCTAGTCGCAAAATGCCCGAGTTCGCCTGTTTTAATTGGTGAGGCCGTTACAGAGTCGACGCTATTCGGGTTTGCTTATAATAATAATAAAAATGTGACAGCGTCACAAAAAAAATCGGGCTTACTCCATCAAGCCAACGGTGGCGTTTTAATTTTAAAAGTTGCCGATATTTTGCAACAACCTCGTGTTTGGGTGCGTCTGAAGCAATTTTTATCGACAGGTAATCTGGCTTGGCAAACAGCGCGTCCCGATCAAATAACCGAATTACCCGATGAAAGCCTTGATGTTCGACTGGTATTGGTTGGCGATAGGCAGTGGCTGGCCGATTTTGAAACCAACGAGCCTGACCTTTACGATGGCTTATCTGCTTATGCTGAGTATGAACAAGACATTGAGCTCAACGCAAGTAATATCACGCCCTACTTTTCTTGGTTAAAAGGTATTGTCACCACACTGACCGCTTTAAGTGTCTCCGACTCCGCGCTGGTGCGTTTACTCCAAGCGGGTGCACGAGAAAGTGAAGATCAGTTACGTATGCCACTTTGTCCTATTTGGTATCATCAATTATTGGCTGAATCACTGATGACGGTCGATGAGGTATTAGACGGCAATGCGATTGATGCGGCCATTACGCGCCGTTATCAGCGAGCTGCGTATTTGCCAGAGCGTGCCATTGAAGACATACACAAAGGACAAGTTTTTATTGATACTCGCGGTGAACATATTGGTCAAATCAATGGTCTCACTGTGATTGAGGTGCCCGGTCATCCATTGAGCTACGGCGAGCCAGCTCGGATATCATGTGTGGTTCACTCTGGCGACGGTGATATTGCCGATGTTGAGCGCAAGGCGGAATTAGCCGGCAATATTCACGCCAAAGGAATGATGATTATGCAAGCCTTTGTGAGCGTGGCTTTAAATCTTGATGATCCCTTGCCTTACTCGGCATCCATTGTGTTTGAGCAATCTTATAGCGAGGTCGATGGAGACAGTGCGTCATTAGCCGAACTGTGTGCTTTTGTCAGCGCCCTTTCTCAACAACCGATTAATCAAGCCATTGCGATAACGGGAGCCGTCGATCAATTTGGCCGCGTTCAGGCCGTTGGCGGAATCAACGAAAAAATTGAGGGATACTATCAAGTTTGCGCACACCGAGGATTAACTGGCCAGCAAGGTGTGGTGTTGCCGAAAACGAATCTATCATCCCTTTGTTTACGCAATGATGTCGTTGAAGCCATTAAAGCCGGACAGTTTCATATTTGGGCGGTAGATGATGTCGAGCAGGCTCTACCTCTTGTGACGGGTCTCCCATTCTCAGGAGAAGAAGACGAGACATTACTAAGAAAAATATCTAATCGAATAAATCATTTTCATACTGATGAAAAACAAAGCTGCAACAGTTTGTTTAAACGCGTAAAAAACTGGTTTGGCCAGTACTGATCCGAGTTGTTTGGCGTACACGTGTACGCTAAACTGCTCGCAATTGAATAAGGAGCAGTTTAGATATAATGAAACGCCAAAATTCCTATAATCGCGATGATCTACTCGCATCGAGCCAAGGTGAGCTTTTTGGTCCAGGACGTCCACAGCTTCCTGCCCCTAACATGTTGATGATGGACCGTATCACCAACATTACCGATCAAGGCGGTGACTTTGATAAAGGCATAATTGTCGCTGAATTGGATATCAATCCCGATCTATGGTTTTTCGATTGTCATTTCCCTGGTGACCCTGTTATGCCTGGTTGTCTGGGTTTGGATGCGATGTGGCAGCTAGTTGGCTTTTTCTTAGGCTGGATCGGTGGCGAAGGCAAAGGCCGAGCCCTCGGGGTTGGCGAAGTAAAATTCACAGGCCAAGTTCTCCCTACTGCTAAACGCGTTCGTTATGAGATTCATATGAAGCGTGTAATTAATCGCAAACTGGTAATGGGTGTTGGTGATGGCCATGTCTTTGTCGTTGATAAAGAGATT
>NZ_MUFH01000280.1:0-3161 GCF_001996115.1 Salinivibrio sp. MA427 | reverse complement strand
CTTTTATCTGCCGCTTGTGGCGGCGTAGAAAGCGCTGCCGGTTGACAGTGCTTTTGTTTTTGCCATTGAGACGACGATCAATAAAATGCGCCATAACTTTCTCCCGTCATCTGCGTCAACCCGTAGGCTACGACGATTTACGCACGCGCAAATACCATTCGGCGAGCAAGCGAACTTGCTTGCGGGTATAGCCTTTTTCCATCATTCGGGCGACAAAGTCGTCGTGTTTTTTCTGCTCGTCGCTTGAGGTCTTAGTATTGAACGAAATCACCGGCAGCAGATCTTCCGTATTGGAGAACATCTTTTTCTCAATCACGGTTTTCAGCTTCTCATAACTGGTCCACGCCGGATTCTTGCCTTCATTATTCGCTCGAGCACGGAGCACAAAGTTAACGATTTCGTTACGGAAATCTTTCGGGTTACTGATACCCGCTGGCTTTTCGATTTTCTCCAACTCGCCATTAAGCGCTGAACGATCAAACAGCTGACCAGTATCTGGGTCGCGGAATTCTTGATCTTGAATCCAGAAATCGGCATACGTGACATAGCGGTCAAAAATATTCTGGCCGTACTCAGAGTAAGACTCGAGATAGGCGGTTTGGATCTCTTTGCCAATAAACTCGATATATTTAGGAATTAAGTAGCCCTTCAAGTGCTCTAAATAGCGCTCGGCGACCTCTTGTGGGAATTGCTCCCGCTCGATTTGCTGCTCCAGGACATAGAACAAATGCACAGGGTTAGCCGCGACCTCGGCGTGATCAAAGTTGAAAACACGTGACAAAATCTTGAAGGCAAAACGGGTTGATAGTCCATCCATACCCTCATCGACCCCAGCAAAATCTCGGTATTCTTGGTAAGACTTGGCTTTTGGATCGGTATCTTTGAGTGTTTCCCCATCATACACACGCATCTTCGAATAAATGCTTGAGTTTTCAGGATCTTTTAAGCGCGACAATACCGTAAAGCGCRCCAGAATATCGAGTGTGCTTGGCGAGCAAGGCGCATGGCGTAATTCACTGGTCGCCAACAATTTGTCGTAAATATGGATTTCATCCGAAATTCGCAAACAATAGGGTACTTTGACAATGTAAACCCGGTCGAGGAAGGCCTCGTTATTTTTGTTATTGCGGAATGACTGCCATTCGGATTCATTTGAGTGGGCCAAAATGATGCCGTCAAATGGCAATGCCGAAAGCCCTTCTGTACCGTTGTAGTTACCTTCTTGCGTTGCCGTGAGTAGGGGATGAAGCACTTTAATCGGTGCTTTAAACATCTCGACAAACTCCATCATGCCTTGGTTAGCCCGGCAAAGCGCACCGGAGTAGGAATAGGCATCAGGATCATCTTGTGAATAATGTTCAAGTTGGCGAATATCCACTTTACCAACCAAGGCAGAGATATCCTGGTTGTTTTCATCGCCTGGCTCCGTTTTGGCAACGCCAACTTGATTGAGAATAGAGGGACGGAGCTTAACCACTTTAAATTGGCTGATATCGCCGCCAAATTCTTTTAATCGCTTAGCGGCCCAAGGCGACATAATATGTTGAACGTAGCGTTGTGGAATGCCATATTCTTGTTCGAGTAGGTGGCCATCTTCAGTCGCATCAAACAGGCAAAATGGGTGATCATTCACTGGGCTACGTTCGCCATTGGCGGTTAGTACATAAATCGGCATCTGCTGCATCAAGCTTTTTAGCTTCTCGGCCAATGACGATTTCCCCCCACCGACAGGGCCCAGTAAGTAAAGAATTTGTTTGCGCTCTTCTAAGCCTTGAGCGGCATGTTTAAGGTATGAGACGATTTGCTCGATCGAATCTTCCATACCATAAAAGTCTTTGAACGTTGGGTAACGTGAAATGACACGGTTAGAGAAAAGTCGGCTGAGCCGAGGGTCGAGCGAAGTATCAACCTTTTCCGGTTCGCCAATCGCCATCAGCAAACGTTCCGCGGCATTGGCATACGCGCCGCGATCATCTCGGCATAGATCCAAGAATGCTTGAAGGCTCATTTCTTCGTCTTTCGCTTCTTCGTAGCGCTGACGATAGTGATCAAAAATAGTCATGGTCTTGCCCCCTAAATCGTCTGATAACTCGAAAAGAAAAGGCGCAAAGTTGGCTGGATGTTCCCTTTCCTTTTTATAAGGTTAGACCGCATTGCTCGATCTTGCGTGAAAGAATTGTTTGTTTTTTCGATAATTTTTGTTGAGTGATTTGTATGCCTGTCTTGCCAATATATTGACAGCGGGTGTTCAAGCTAGTGAGATATGCTGGTGGTGATTATTTTGCCAGCTAGGGGGACTGGGCTTACATTGGCCAGCCGTTAAACAATAAAGGAAAGGATGATGAATATAGCAAGAGAAACGGCTTGGGTAGTGTGTGCGTTGGCACTGACTTCCGGCAATGTTTATGCAGACACGCGGGTATCAGCAGGGGTGATCGGCGCGTTTTCACCCCAGGTGTACAAAGACACGGATACCGACCCACTTGTGGTACCGACAGTCAACCTTGATACCGACCACTTTTACTTTCGCGGTCTCACTGCCGGCGCACGTCTGGCACCGAAAGACTCGACACACAATCTCGTCGTATCAGCGACCTATGACCCTCGTCGTTTCGATCCTGCCGATACCGACGATCCGCAATTGAGCCAGCTCGACAAGCGCGATGCATCGATTGTGGCAGCGCTTGCCTACCAATACCATTCACCTATCGGACGTTTTCAGGCGGCTGTTGGCGAAGGCGTGACCCATGATAGGGACGGGGTATATGGCGAAGTGAGTTGGAAATATGGATTTAATCACCCGCGTTGGGGCGTCTCTCCGGAAGTAGGGTATGCCTACAATAGCCATGAGTTAAATAAGCACCTTTATGGGGTCAGCGCCACTGAAGCATCGCGTGTTTCAGGCATTGAGGCGTATGAGCCAGGCTCTGCGGGCCATTACTTTGTTGGTGCCAGTGGCTATTTTATGCTGACCGAGCGCATCCAACTGCTTGGTGGCGTGCGCTATACCAACCTCGATGATGAAATAGCGAACAGCCCAATGGTGGACCAATCTACCGCCGCTTCCGGCTATCTCGGTGTTAATTATGTCTTTATGTAGCCAAGTGTTTATGTAGCCAAGTGTTTATGTAGCCAAGTCTTGATATAAAAAAGTCTCTATA
>NZ_MUFH01000028.1:0-15712 GCF_001996115.1 Salinivibrio sp. MA427 | reverse complement strand
ATTATGAAGATAGTCAACATGCAGGAAGCCACCGAGAGCAGCAGCCAAAAGCGCTTCATATAACGTGATCTTCAGATAAAAAAAAGCTGTCTTATGTGGAGTAAGACAGCTTTCACGTTTGCGAAGATCACGTTTACTAAAAGGACATTAGTGAAGACGCCCAATTAAGCGATTCAGATCAGATTGTATCGCCCCAGCGGTGACATCACGCCCCGCTCCCGGTCCGCGGATCACTAATGGATTTTCACGATACCATTGGCTTTCAATCGCAAACACATTATCACAGGGCAGTAGATGCGCCAGCGGATGCTCACTCGGTAAGGTTTCTAAGCTCACCTGCGCATTACCATTGGCTTCTAGACGCGCCACATAGCGCAACACGGCGCGATCTTGCTGCGCTTTTTCCAATCGCTCCTGTAAACACGCATCCATTTGATGGGCGTTATCGAGAAACGCATCTAACGACAAAGATTGCAGCGCTGGCGGTATCAGTGACTCAACCTTGACCTGCTCGGGCTCCAATGACAGGCCCGCCTCCCTTGCGAGAATCACTAATTTACGCACCACGTCGGCACCCGACAGATCGTCACGCGGATCAGGTTCAGTTAGCCCTTGCTGCCATGCCTGTTCAAGTAAAGCACTGAACGGGACTTCGCCGGTGAATTGCAAAAAAAGCCAGGATAACGTGCCGGAAAAGATCCCTGAGAGTGCGAGGATATGATCACCGCTTTCACGTAAGTCTTGAACCGCATAGTTAATCGGCAGCCCAGCGCCTACCGTGGCGTTATATAACCAATGGCGCCCCGTTTTCGCAAACGCATGTTGAATCGCATGGTATTGTTCGGCCGGTGCCGCGCCGGCTTCTTTGTTGGCGGAGATTAAATGAAAACCATGCTCGGCGAGACGCGGATAGAGAGCTGCCAGTGAGGTATTGGCAGTGACATCCAAAATCACCACATCATCATAAGGATGATTCAATAAGCGTGTTAACCATTCATCATCAAAGTATGGCGTGCCATTGTCATCAAAGTCATCCCTGATCTGCATCGGATCGATGCCAGCAAAATCTAACCATTGATTACGACTATCTACCACAGAAATCAGCGACACCTCCTTGCCATGACGCTTTTCGAGGTGCGATTTTTGCTCGGCAAACAAGCTGAGCCAACGCGCGCCAATGTTTCCTTTTCCTACCAACACCAAGCCAATGCGACGTTGGGCTTGGAACAGCGCATCATGCAAGCTGGCCACAAGGGCAGGCGTATGCACCTGACGCAAAATCGCCACCATGCTCAGTCCAGATGCAGATTCACTGATAAACTCTACAGGCTGTGACTTCAGCTGCTGATAAAAACCATGACAGTGCACGGGATTATTGACCACGCCGGCTCCGACGGCAGCAACCATGTTAAACCCTTCGCGCAGCTTCAACTCCGCGGATAGCCCGGCATCCTGGATCTGGGCCATGACCGAGGCCACGACCTCCGCCGTAAAGGCCAGCAAGATACGATACTGATCATCTTGATAATCCGTCGCCAGTGGTTGCACTTTCAGCTGAGAGAGGATGCGGCTCAACTCTTGTTTAATTGCCTGAAAATCTTGCCCGCGGGCGACATCAAACTGCAATAGGCACACATCATCCAAAGATGTAATGATTTTTGCCCCGCGTCCGGTAGCCAGTACACGCTCTATATGGGTCGAGCCACTATCGGGGGCCTGGGTACAACGTAAGGTCAGATCGGTCGCACTTTGCGCCACAGGCTGTAAAGTACGGCTATGAAGCACGGGCGCCGCCAAGCGTGCCAATTCGCCTGCTTCATCCAATCGGATTAAGGGTAACAAGCAAGCATTATCGACATGGCGTGGATCCGCGCTGTATACACCGGCAACATCACTCCATATAGTCACGCGGCGGACCCCCGCTAACGCACCGAGTACCGTGGCCGAATAATCTGACCCGTTACGCCCCAAAAGTACGGTTTCCCCAGCTTGATTTTGCGCCATAAACCCCGTAATCACGACGTGAGATTGCGTGTGCTGAGAAAGTTGCTGCCGTAACAGTGGCCATGATGCGCAGCGATCGACCTCAGGTTGAGCCGCACGTTCCGCGCGTAAACAGTGGCGCGAGTCCAACATCACCGCCTGACGACACTGCTGATTAAGCAGCGCGGCTAATAAACGCGCCGACCAAACCTCTCCGAACCCTTGCACATCGGCTTGTACGCTGTCGCTCAGCGCTGTCTCCCCGAGCGACGCGATCGTCGCGATGTCAGCAGATAAGGCATCAACCAACTGTTGTTTGTGATCACCGTTGATCAGATTTTCAATCAAGTCTTGCTGAAAGGCACGGACGCCTTGCAAGGTCTCATGCGCCAACCGGCCATCTTTGCCCAGTTGAGCGAGCCAAGCAATGAGCTGATTGGTCGTTTTCCCCGCCGCAGAGACCACAATTAAGTCGTGCGCCTTTGCATGCCCCGTCAGCACATCGACCACACGGCGATAACAATCTGGGCTCGCTAAACTGCTGCCACCAAATTTATGCAATTGGCGTTGTGATTCGGGGGCGGTGTCCATCGGTTGCGCGTGCATGGCGAGGTCTCTCTTGGTCTCAATAAATATCAATAAAGCGGCGTGCTATGACAGCAACACCTATAGCAATCGGTTTTACTGGTTAGCTAAATGGGCGAAGGCATGCGCCAAATCGGCCACTAAGTCTTCTGCGTCTTCTAGTCCAATAGAAAAACGCAGCAACGTCGGGGTAATGCCAGCCTCGGCTTGCGCGTCATCACTCATCGCACGATGGGTCATTGACCCTGGATGCGTGACCAGACTTTCTACCCCGCCCAGCGACTCGGCAAGCGCAAATAAGGATAAGCCTTCAATAAAACGTGCGATCCCAGCGGAGTCCGTGTCCAGCTCGAGGCTGAGCATACTACCAAATCCAAACTGCTGACGGGCGGCAATGTCATGGCCTGGATGTGTCGCCAAACCGGGATAGTAGAGTTGCCGCACCGCAGGGACTGTTTGCAAATAGGTTAATACCGCTTGCGTATTTTGCTGATGTTGTTTAACCCGAGCGCCCAAGGTACGCAACCCTCGCAATGTCATATAACTGTCAAAGGCGTTGCCTGTTGCGCCCAAGCAGTTGCCCCACCACGCTAATGTTGCAGCCAATTCAGGCGTCTTCGCCACTACAGCGCCACCGACAATATCAGAGTGACCATTAATAAATTTAGTAGTGGAATGCACGATGATGTCCGCACCCAGTGAAAAAGGCTGTTGGAGTGCTGGCGATAAAAAGGTGTTATCGACCACCACCCATGCCCCCATTTGGTGGGCCTGTTGGCAGATTTTAGCAATATCGACCACACGCAATAGCGGATTAGAGGGTGTTTCAACTAACACCAGTTTCGGCTGTTTTGCCAGCGCAGCGGTTAACGCCTGGTGATCAGATTGATCGACAAAACTGACTTGCCAAATCCCTTGCTTGGCGCGTGACTCTAACAAGCGATAGGTACCACCATAACAATCGTGCGGTGCAACAATATGATCCCCTGCATCCAGTAAAGACAACACCAAGTTAATGGCTGCCATCCCACAGTTGGTCACCACGGCACCGGCTCCGCCTTCCAGTTCCGTTAACGCTTGCTCTAACTGAGCTCGAGTTGGATTGCCCCCACGGGCATAATCATAAGTGGGAACGTCGCCAAAAGCAGGAAAACGATAGTTGGTTGATAAATACAAAGGCGGCACAACCGCATGATGTTGCGTGTCAGTGCCAATTCCTGTTCGAACGGCAATGGTGTCGGTTTTTTTACCTGTCATGGTTCATCCTTGCTCTTGTTGCGCTGGCACGGTTTACGTGATCCAGTCGTCATCATACTACTTTACCTCGGCGCTTCTGGGACGTCAACACTTCTAGACGTCTAAACACCTTTGCATGTGGCGGTTAATATAGCTAAAATCTCCGCAGCATCATTCTGGGTATTCCATAATCAAGATAGGTGAGACATGGCGCAGTGGAACGGCGATTACATTAATCCGTATGCCGAACATGGTAAAAAGAAAGAGCAGGTAAAGAAGATCACCGTCTCTATCCCACTTAAAGTATTAAAAATTCTTACTGATGAGCGCACTCGCCGTCAGGTTCATAACCTGCGTCATGCGACCAACAGTGAGCTATTGTGTGAGGCATTTTTACATGCCTATACCGGGCAGCCTCTGCCAACCGATGACGACATCCGTAAGGATAAACCCGATAGCATTCCTGCCGAGGCACGTCGGATCATGGAAGAGTTGGGTATTGAGTTTGACGACAGTGAATACTAAACAAAAAAACCGCCATCGGCGGTTTTTTTATGGTAAGACACTGTTTTCTAATTACAACATGTTTTCTTTACAACATATAGTTGTCTGGCATCTCAATACGGGCTACGCCGGTTTCGACGGCCGCAAGCGCCACGGCACGTGCTACCTTGGGCAGTAAACGGGCATCCATCGGCTTGGGAATGATGTAATCCGGGCCAAAACTGAGTGAAGACAAGCCCGCGGCATCTAAGACCGATTGTGGTATAGGCTCTTTCGCCAAACCACGAATCGCTTCAACGGCGGCCAACTTCATCGCATCATTGATCTCACTGGCACGCACATCTAATGCTCCCCGGAAAATAAACGGGAAACACAAGACGTTATTCACCTGATTCGGGTAATCCGAACGCCCCGTTCCAATGATCAGATCATCCCGGACTTGGTGCGCAACCTCTGGATTAATTTCAGGATCTGGGTTTGAGCAGGCAAACACGACAGGCTTATCCGCCATCAGTTTTAATGCCTCAGGCGAGAGCAAATCCGGGCCTGATACGCCAACAAAGAGATCCGCACCTTCAATCACATCTTCGAGGGTACGCTTATCCGTGTTATTGGCAAACAGCTGCTTATACTTGTTAATGTCATCACGACGGGTGTGAATCACCCCTTTGCGATCCAGCATGTAAATCTTTTCGCGCTGGGCGCCACATTTAATCAATAGCTCCATACAGGCCACCGCAGCGGCACCCGCACCGAGACACACGATGGTGGCTTCACCAATATCTTTGCCTTGCAACTCGAGCGCGTTAAGCATCCCCGCAGCAGTGACAATCGCGGTACCATGTTGATCATCATGGAAGACAGGCACTTCACAGCGTTCAATCAGCTGCTTTTCGATCTCAAAACAATCTGGGGCTTTGATATCTTCAAGGTTGATACCGCCAAAGGTGTCAGCAATATTGGCTACGGTATCAACAAACTCATCGATGGTGCGGTGTTTAACTTCAATGTCGATCGAGTCCAAGCCGGCAAAACGCTTGAACAATAACGCTTTGCCTTCCATGACAGGCTTTGACGCCATCGGCCCTAAATTCCCTAACCCCAAAATCGCGGTGCCGTTTGAGATCACCGCAACCATATTGCCTTTACCGGTATAGCGATATACGGCATCCGCATCTTGGGCTATTTCACGCACAGGTTCAGCAACGCCTGGGCTGTAGGCGAGAGCAAGATCCGCCGCTGAATCAGCAGGCTTACTGAGTTCGACAGAGATTTTTCCGGGTGTAGGGTATGCATGATAATCCAGCGCTTGCTGACGTTTATCGTCCGACATGTCGTTTTCCTAGTTATTATCGTGAAGGGGTAACCAATACCGGCAGGGAAGGATGACCGATATTAGCCAGACACTCTACAAACCACACAGGAAAGGTTTGTATAAGGGTAAAGATGGTAACGCAGCGGGGAAACGTCCACCAGTACTAACGCCGTATTCGCGATGATGCTCGGACCTGTTGTCCGAATACTAGGACGATACAATCAAAAAAAGGGACGCTGATGCGTCCCTTCTCTATATTCGGTCAATAGCTGCTTATTTTTTGCTGCTAAGGGCACCGAAACGTTTCTTAAAGCGATCAACACGGCCACCAGCATCAAGGATACGCTGCTTACCGGTGTAGAATGGGTGACATTTGTCACACACGTCTAGGTTGATGTTTTTACCTAGGGTTGTGCTGAACGCAAATTCGTTACCGCAAGAGCATTTTGCTGTGACGGCTTTGTACTCTGGATGGATACCAGCTTTCATAGGGATAACCTCATTTTAAAGGCCGTGTCGCTCTCCCGATCCTAAGCCGGGCACCACACGTCGTTAACAAATATTTTCTAAGGCGCGCAATTCTAATCAAGCCCCCTCGGTTTCGCAACTTTTTTGTGCAATCACCACGCCGCGTCACCGTACAACAAGGCTTTGCCAACCGAAGGCGAACCGTTACACTGAGCCCCCTTCTGGTCAATAAGATGTTGTGATGGAACAGTTTGCTCAGGTGGCCCTACCGGTCCCGTTAGCGAAAACTTTTGATTACCGAATCGGTGAGAATCAACACCCCATCATCGGTGGGCGGGTAAAAGTGCCCTTTGGCCGCCAGCACAAGGTTGGCATTGTCACCGGCTTATCCGCAACCGCCAGTGTGGACGCGAGCCAACTCAAGGTGCTCGATGCCGTATTGGATACCCAACCGGTTTGGACGCCCGGCGTCTATCATTTACTCCACTGGGCAAGCCGCTTTTATCATCATCCGCTAGGGGATGCGATGGGCGCTGTGATGCCAACCCTGCTTCGAAAAGGACGCCCTGCGGCATTACAACAGCAAAAATGGTGGCAAATTACCGAGTCAGGACAAAACCAACCCCTCTCGGGCCTGAGCCGTGCCCCTAAACAAGCTCGGGTATTGCAGTTGCTCACACACGGCCCTGCCACCCATGCCGACTTGATCGAACAAGACATCGGCGCACCGGTGCTAAAAACCGTGGCTGAAAAAGGTTGGATAGCCCCCTACACACCACCGCTAAACGCTCAAGCCTGGCAACCGCATTTTGCCGTCACCGAAGACAAACCGGCACTCAACCATGAACAGGCGATGGCGGTTGCCACCATCAATGCCAATGACGGTTTTGCTTGTGCTTTACTCGAGGGGATCACCGGTTCAGGGAAGACAGAGGTCTACCTAAACGTGCTCGAACCTGTGCTTGCTCGCGGTGAACAAGCCTTAATTTTGGTACCAGAAATCGGCCTCACCCCACAAACCATTCGCCGGTTTGAGCGCCGCTTTCATGTCCCGGTAACCGTGATGCATTCAGGCTTAAATGATAACGATCGACTAAAAGCCTGGTTGGCCGCGCGCGAGAATCAAGCAGCAATCGTCATTGGTACACGGTCTGCCCTGTTCACGCCGATGGCTAATTTAGGCATCATCATTATTGACGAAGAGCATGACCCCTCGTATAAACAGCAAGATAGCTTTCGTTATCATGCCCGAGACTTAGCGGTTATGCGTGGTCATGAAGAAAAAGTGCCGGTGATACTCGGTTCTGCCACCCCTTCTTTGGAAAGCTTGCATAACGCAAAAACCGGTAAATATCAGTACCTCAAGCTGACTCAGCGTCCAGGTAATGCGGTGACCGCACGTCAGGGAATACTCGATATTAAGGGCCATTACCTCGACGCTGGATTATCCGCGCCGTTGATCGCCGAAATGCGCCAGCACCTACAACAAGGCAATCAGGTCATGTTGTTTTTAAATCGCCGTGGCTATGCGCCCGCCATGATGTGCCACGAGTGTGGCTGGCTCGCGAATTGTCAACGTTGTGATGCTTACTACACCCTTCACCAGCAACAGCAAGAATTGCGTTGTCATCATTGTGGCCACCAAAAACCCGTTCCGCACCAGTGTCACGATTGTGGCTCCACCCAGTTAATCAGTGTCGGCGTGGGCACCGAGCAGCTTGAAAGCCAGTTGGGCGAGCTCTTTCCTGAGTACAAAACCGTGCGTATTGATCGCGACAACACCCGCCGTAAGGGCAGCTTGGAAACCTACCTTAATCGCATAGAAAAGGGCGAATATCAGATCCTACTGGGCACACAAATGCTCGCTAAGGGCCATCATTTTCCCAATGTCACCCTAGTGGCGTTAGTTGATGTCGACGGTGCCTTGTTTAGTAATGACTTTCGCGCGCCTGAACGGTTGGCGCAACTGATGGTGCAAGTCGCCGGCCGCGCCGGTCGCGCCAGCAAGCCAGGGACGGTGCTATTACAAACGCACCATCCCGAGCATAGCCTGATCCAATCGCTGGTGCACAAAGGCTATCAAGCCTTTGCGGAGTCGGCGCTCACTGAACGCCGCCAAGCTTGGCTTCYGCCCTATACGTTCTTAAGTTTATTTCGCGCCGAAGGCCATGAAGAAAACAGTGTGCAGCAGTTTTTACAACAAGTACGTCAAACGCTCGCTGCCTCCCCCATTCAACACGATGAAAGCCATATCATGGGCCCTATGCCCGCAGCGATGGCCAAACGCGCGGGCCGTTATCGCTGGCAATTATTAATCCAAGCCCCAAGTCGAAAAGTGATGCAGCAGTGGCTAACGGTGGCTCTTCCTGCAATCCATCAATTACCCCTTTCGCGCAAGGTACGTTGGTCTTTAGATGTCGAGCCGCAAGACCTTTCTTAATACTCCCTTGCTGTAAGTCGACACAAGTCACACTTTCATTGCAATAAGTGTTAGCTTGTCCGTATTTAAATTGGACAAGCATAGGTAAAATAGGGCCGCAATTGGCTAAGAAAACAGGTCAGATGAGCTAATAACTGTTTGATCTCACAATATAGATAACAAGAGGACTGTCATTATGGCGACAATGAAGGACGTTGCCCACATTGCCGGTGTATCCACAGCAACGGTATCGCGCGCGCTGATGAACCCAGAGAAGGTGTCAGCCAGCACGCGTAAAAAAGTTGAACATGCTGTGGTTGAAGCTGGTTATTCCCCTAATTCACTTGCGCGTAACTTGCGTCGCAATGAATCAAAAACCATCGTCGCTATTGTACCGGACATTTGTGATCCCTACTTCAGTGAGATTATTCGCGGCATTGAAGAAGCCGCCATGGAGCATGGCTACCTGGTTCTACTGGGTGACAGTGCCCAGCAACACCACCGTGAAAATTCATTCGTCAATCTGGTGTTTACTAAACAAGCGGATGGCATGCTGTTGCTTGGCTCCGACGTCCCTTTTGATGTCAGCAAGCCTGAGCAAAAAAACTTACCGCCACTGGTCATGGCCTGTGAATATGCGCCCGATCTGGAATTACCGACGGTTCATATCGATAATCTTACCGCTGCCTTTGAAGCGGTTAATTATCTCACCCAAGTTGGCCATACTCGGATTGCTAACATTACCGGCGTACCGGAGACCGCATTAACGCAGTTCCGCTCACAAGGGTATCAGCAAGCGTTACATCGTGCGGGGATCACCATCAATCCAGCGTATAGCGTCGTCGGTGACTTTAGTTTTGCCTCCGGAGCGCGTGCCATCACCAACTTGCTCTCTCTGCCTGAGCCACCCACTGCGGTATTCTGTCACTGCGATGTCATGGCCGTCGGCGCGATGCAACAAGCGAAACGTTTAGGCATGCGGGTTCCGCAAGATATCTCCATTGTTGGCTTTGATGATATCCAATTCGCCGAGTATTGCGATCCACCACTCACGACCGTTTCGCAGCCTCGCTATGACATTGGCCGCCAAGCCATGTTGATGCTGCTAAACACCTTACAAGGACGAGAAGTGAACCCCGGCTCCCGCCTTTTGGACGCCAAGCTGGTGATCCGTGAGAGTGTCGCCCCTCCGTCTCGGTAGTAAGACTAGTCAGCACGGGCTCAAGCCAGTAATATGAGCCCTTTACTGGCTTCTTAATTTGATTATTTGCTGTGGCAACTCGTGATTACGTTAAACGTGGCAAAGCGCCGCGTAAAAAAAATACTCGCCGCCAACCGACCAAGACGCGGGCTGGATTCCCATTTAAATGGGCGCTGCTTGCTGTCGTCTTAGTGGGTGCGTTTGCTTATGGCCTGTATTGGTTGAGCAAAACCGATGCACCGACACCCCCTTCTCCCCCCGTGTCTCACACGCAACCGGCCACGCAAAGCCAGGTAGAAAGTCTACCGAAAAAGCCCAAAGAAAAATGGAGCTACATCGAAGAGCTGGAAGGCAAGGAAGTAGAAGTGAAAGCAAAAGCGCTGCCACAATCGACCCGTCCTTACCTCATGCAATGCGGTGCTTACCGTAGCCAAGGGCAGGCTAATGAACGTAAAGCGATCATTGCGTTTCAAGGGCTAGAAAGCCAAATCAAGGTAAGCCCTGGTGAGAAAGGCACTTGGTATCGTGTGGTGCTTGGCCCTTACCCGCGCAAGCGCCAAGCAGAGAAAGATCGCAATATGCTGCGTCGCGCCGGTGTCGAACCTTGTGCTATTTGGTATTGGGAATAGCGAACGGGGAAAGTATTGCGCTCTCCCCTTGAAAAGTCAGCGTCAAAACCCAACCATCTAGATTAATCACCCATCTGGTGCACCAGACACAAACAAAGAGGTTCCCGTGACTACAATCGTCTCCGTCCGTCGCGAAGGTAAAGTGGTTATTGCTGGCGATGGTCAAGTATCGCTCGGCAATACCGTCATGAAAGGTAATGCACGAAAAGTTCGTCGCTTGTATAACGGCCAAGTGCTCGCTGGTTTTGCTGGCGGTACCGCAGATGCCTTTACCTTATTTGAGCGCTTTGAGCGTAAGCTTGAGCTCCACCAAGGGCACCTAACCAAAGCAGCCGTTGAGCTTGCCAAAGAATGGCGAACCGATCGCGCGCTGCGTCGCCTTGAAGCCCTACTGGCTGTCGCGGATGAAACCGCTTCCTTAATCATTACCGGTAATGGTGATGTGGTTGAGCCCGAGCGCGATCTGATTGCTATTGGCTCAGGCGGTAACTATGCGCAAGCCGCCGCCGTTGCCATGTTAGAAAACACCGAGTTAGACGCCCGCGAGATTGCAGAGAAAGCGCTAACCATCGCCGGTGATATATGTGTGTTTACAAACCAACAACACACGGTTGAAGAACTCGAGAGTAATAAACAGGATTAGTGATGTCTGAAATGACTCCACGCGAAATCGTGCACGAACTTGACCGCCATATTATTGGTCAAGACAATGCCAAACGTGCGGTGGCGATCGCACTGCGAAACCGCTGGCGCCGTATGCAACTGCCAGAAGACTTGCGTGCGGAAGTGACCCCGAAAAACATCTTGATGATTGGCCCCACCGGTGTCGGTAAAACCGAAATTGCACGTCGTCTTGCGCGATTAGCTAATGCGCCTTTTATCAAGGTAGAAGCGACCAAATTCACCGAAGTCGGCTATGTGGGTAAAGAAGTCGAGACCATTATTCGTGATCTCGCGGATGTGGCGATGAATCTGACCCAGCAGCAGGCGATGGAAAAAGTCAAATTCCGCGCCGAAGAACAAGCGGAAGATCGTATCCTCGACATCTTACTGCCTCCAGCGCGTGATGCATGGGGCCAAAACGAAGCGACCCAAGAAGATTCGTCAACACGCCAAAGCTTCCGTAAAAAATTACGCGAAGGTAAACTTGACGACAAAGAAGTGGAAGTCGATGTTGCGGCGCCGCAAATGGGCGTAGAAATCATGTCACCACCGGGCATGGAAGAAATGACCAATCAGCTGCAAGGGATGTTCCAAAACCTTGCCGGCAACAGCACTAAAAAGCGTAAGATGAAAATCAAAGACGCAATGAAGGCGCTGACCGAAGAAGAAGCGGCTAAGCTGGTCAATCAAGAAGAAATCAAAGAGCAAGCCATCCACATGGTGGAAAACAATGGCATCGTGTTCGTGGATGAAATCGATAAGATTTGTAAGTCGGGTAACACCAGTGGTGGCGATGTATCACGTGAAGGGGTACAGCGTGATCTCTTACCGTTAGTTGAAGGCAGTACGGTCTCAACCAAGCATGGCATGATCAAAACCGATCATATCCTGTTTATTGCCTCTGGTGCATTTCAGGTCTCACGTCCGTCAGATTTGATCCCGGAACTACAAGGCCGTCTCCCGATCCGCGTCGAGCTAGAAGCATTGTCAACCAATGACTTCAAACGGATTCTTACCGAGCCGAACGCCTCACTGACCCAGCAATACTCGGCACTACTCAAAACCGAGGAGATTGACTTGAGCTTTGAGCCAAGCGGTATTGATGAGCTGGCTTCCGCGGCGTGGCGAGTCAATGAGAAAACCGAAAACATCGGTGCGCGTCGTCTGCATACCTTGATGGAGCGACTGATGGAAGATGTCTCATACGAAGCCAGTGAACGCGCCGGTCAACAGGTTGTGGTTGACGCAGAATACGTCCGTAGCCACCTCGAAGAGCTGGTGGATGACGAAGACTTAAGTCGGTTTATCCTGTAGTCACGACACGTCAACTATCGAACTTAGGGCAGCAAACGCTGCCCTTTTTTGCATCAAAACTTGAGCTGGCGCAATAGGAAGCCGGATTTCGGTCGCGAACTCGTTACTCCTTGTGCTGCTTGCGTAATAATAGTGACATCGTTTTTTCGTCTCGAGGATCGCTATGCTGCACCCTACGCTCGCTATTTGGCTTGATGCTGCGCGACCCAAAACGCTGCCTTTGGCCGTGACATCCATTTTATCAGGGAGTGCGGTCGCCGCAGCGCAAGGCAACCTCTCTTGGTCTATCAGTGTCATGGCGCTGATCACCGCTTTATTCTTACAAATCCTCTCTAATCTTGCTAATGACTACGGGGATGCGATAAAAGGCACGGACAACATGACCCGTTTAGGTCCGATGCGTGCCATCCAATCGGGCAAAGTGAGCCTCGCCACCATGCGCCGCGCTCTGGCCTTCAATATTGCCCTCACCGTGTTAAGTGGCGGCGGACTGATCGCGATTGCCTGTCAGCAGCCCACCGATATTATTAGCTTTTTATTGCTCGGCCTGATGGCCATCGTCGCTTCGCTCACCTATACCGTCGGCAATAAACCTTACGGCTATCGAGGCCTAGGTGATTTATCGGTGCTGATGTTTTTTGGTTGGTTAGGCGTCGCCGGGACCTACTATTTGCAAGTTGGACAGATTGACTCGCTAGTGATCTTGCCTGCGACAGCATGCGGATTGCTGGCTGTCRGCGTGCTCAACATCAACAACTTACGAGACATTGATAATGATCGTGCTTGTGGCAAACACACCCTGGTCGTGCGCTTGGGTCCCGAGCGAGGCCGCCAGTACCATGTCATCCTACTTGCCGGTGCGATTGTTTGTTACTCATTATTTGCCGCGTTGACCTTACAAGCTTGGCTGGGATGGTTGTTCTTGGCGAGTGTGCCCTTATTGGTTCGCCACGGACGCGAAGTGTATCAAACAGCGAATGCGAACGCGCTTCGGCCAATGATGGGCAACATGGTGCGCTGCGCCTTAGTGACTAATGGGCTATTTATGACTGGGATGCTGTTAGTCTAATAAAGACACAGATTAGCCGCTTTGTCATTGCAAACCCTTGTTGCCCCGTTATACTTGGACTTGCCATGTTGGCAGCGCAAGCTTGTCAGCCTTTTTCTGCCTCAACAAGAAGTTAGACTATGGAATACAATACCTCGGAACTATGCGACATGTACCCCGACCAAGTGGATGTCGTGGAGCCAATGTTTAGCTCTTATGGGGGCCGCAGCTCGTTTGGTGGCCAAATTACCACGGTAAAATGCTTCGAAGATACAGGCTTAATCCGCGAGATGGCCGAGCAAGACGGCGAGCAGCGGATTATGTTGATCGATGGCGGTGGCTCGTTACGTCGCGCCTTAATTGATGGCGAGATTGCACAGCTCGCGGCAGATAACGACTGGGCTGGCATGATTGTCTATGGCTGCGTGCGCGACGTGGATACTATCGATGAAATCGACATAGGTATCCAGGCCTTGGCCTCTATCCCTGTGGGCGCTGATGAACAAGGCACCGGTGAAACCGACATCCCCGTGAACTTTGGCGGCGTCACCTTTTTGCCGGATGACCATGTCTATGCGGACACCACTGGCGTCATCTTATCGCCGGATCCGCTCAGCATCACCGAAGTCGACGAAGAAGACGATGATCTCGACGAGGATTAGTGGCGTCAGTTGACCGATAAAAAACAGAGCCCATCGGCTCTGTTTTTGGTTTATTCAACGCTCTCGATCTTACCGAGTAAGCTGCGGATACGATTCTGCCAAGCTTCTTGCTCTTCTTTTAACTTGGCGTTTTCTTGCGCTAATTGCTCACGGCTTTCTTTTTCAGCCACTGCATCTTGCTCCAGCGACCCGTTCTTTTCTTTGAGCTCTTCGATTTCCATTTGTAGCAGCGAAATCGTATCCACCGCCATTTGTACTTTAGCTTCGAGTTGTTCTAATACTTCCAATGACATCAAGGCCACCTTATTTCTGACGATTGATCCCGTTACTGCTTATCCGGCAGTAACCCGTGCAACAGGTGTGCACCCCGACTTTATTGTACTCAGGTGGTGTCAGACTGCCACTATTCTCACTACCTATGCATGGACAAGTGCGCAAAAATGCAGCGACTTCGCCAACTATCGCACGGCGAAGATAAAAATCACCGCCGCACTCGTTACGCAAACGTTTTCTATTTCTGGTAAACTGCGCGCAAATTAGGCTAACGCCTGTCTTAATGTGGCTGACATTCCGGAGTACTCATGAAACGTGATCTCGCATTGGCTTTTTCTCGCGTCACCGAAGGCGCCGCTCTCGCGGGTTATAAGTGGTTGGGAAGAGGGGACAAAAACGCAGCCGATGGCGCAGCGGTTGAGGTAATGCGTACCTTGCTAAATCTGACCGAGATTGACGGTGAAGTCGTCATCGGTGAAGGAGAAATCGACGATGCCCCCATGCTATATATTGGCGAGCAAGTCGGCTTGGGCGGTGAAGCGGTTGATATTGCCGTTGATCCGATTGAAGGCACACGCATGACAGCAATGGGTCAGGCCAATGCCTTGGCAGTGCTGGCCGCTGGAGAAAAGGGTAGCTTTTTAAAAGCGCCAGATATGTACATGGAAAAATTAGTGGTGGGGCCTGGCGCTAAAGGTGTGATTGACCTCAATAAGTCCCTACTTGAAAACCTCAAGAATGTCGCCATTACGCTCGGAAAAACCCTCGACACTCTCGTCGTCGCCACCTTAGCAAAACCTCGTCATGATGCCATTATTGCCAGTATGCAAGCGCAAGGGATCCGAGTATTCGCCTTTCCTGATGGTGATGTAGCTGCTTCTATTCTAACCTGCATGCCAGAAAGTGAAGTGGATGTCATGGTTGGGATCGGCGGAGCGCCAGAGGGGGTCGTCTCTGCGGCCGTGATCCGTGCACTAGGCGGGGACATGCAAGGCCGTTTGCTCCCTCGACACGATGTGAAAGGTGACACCCCAGAAAACCGTGTTTACGGAGAGCAAGAACTGGCCCGTTGTCAACAAATGGGGATTCAAGCCCGCCAAGTCCTCACGCTGTCACAGATGGCCAGTAGCGATAATGTTGTCTTCGCCGCAACCGGCATCACCAAAGGCGACCTACTTGATGGGATCAGCCGACAGGGCGATCTAGCCACGACAGAAACCCTGGTGGTACGTGGCCAATGTCGGACCATTCGCCGTATTCGCTCCACCCACTATTTAAGCCGCAAAGATGAAGCGATCAAACCGCACATCTTATAATCTTCACATTGATGAGTGTAGCCTCTGACTGGTCAAATCCATTGATTTCGATTACCCTTTTATAAATACTTTACTTTATTTAATTGTGAGTATGCG
>NZ_MUFH01000279.1:0-4004 GCF_001996115.1 Salinivibrio sp. MA427 | reverse complement strand
GTTAAATACAGAAGTGCTCCGTACAGCGACACAAATCGTACTTTTGAATCTATTAGTGGTGTTTTTTATTTGGAAATATGCCAAGCAAATAAATCGTGCAGAGAGAAGTCGCGCATATTTGGATACCGTTATTCATAGTTATACGGATGCTTTGTTAGTGCTGGGCGAAAAACACCGCATTATTACAATCAATGAGTCGGCAAAAAAGCTTTTCGAGCTTGAGTTGGTTCCCGACGAAGCAATCAGTTTATCCACGATAATTTCTCGTGTCACGCCTAATTCTCGTGGWTATTTTTCTCAAGCTCTTTACGGCTTGAATGGACGTGTTGAACGCTCCTATGAAATAGAGACCGACGAGGGCGTTCGCGTTGTACAAGTGAAATCGACCCCCATTAAAGACGAAGATCCTCGCKCACTTAATGTCGCCATTATACGTGATATCACTGAGCAACATCTGGACAAGCAAAAAGTGTCCAAAGGTGCTGAGCTTTTCTCGGCGATGAAGAGTTTACAAGATAAATTTTTGATACGTGAGGACTTTAAAAAGAGCTTTAAAGATGTGTTAGACATTCTACTCCGTATTGGTGAGAGCAATCATGGTATTATTGTTGAAGTTGGCCATCATGACGATGATGATATAGATTACAACCTCCCTTACCGTATTTTGGCACAAACGCGCCTGGTTAAAAATAACTTTATTGGTGAGGAATTTGTTCGTGGCTTAATCGAAGATATTATTGAGACGAAACAGAGCAAGCGTAGTCTGCAGATGGCAGGTGTTGCCGGTAATAACCAGAAAATGATTGTTAATGTGTTTGGCACGCCGCTCTACNGTCTACGACATACAATGAAGAGTTACAAAGCTGGATAGAGCCGATTTTATCAAGTTTGAGTTCGATGGTGCACTTTGTGCAACAGAAAGCACTGAACGATATGATTTCACGAGAAATGGCGCGAGCGAAGGAACAAGCTGAGCGCGCAAATGAATCAAAAACTAACTTCTTAGCAATGATGAGTCACGAGATTCGCACACCCATGAATGGGATTGTGGGGATGTCTAATCTATTGATGGAAACCTCGCTTACGCAACAGCAACGCTATTTTGTTGACACCCTACAGAATTCATCGACGGCATTATTAAATATTATTAATGATGTGCTCGATCTCACCAAAATAGAAGCAGGTAAAATGACGCTTAGCAAGCAGTCGGTAGATTTGGCTGAGATCGTACATGAATCTCTAAGTATATTTACGGCGAAAGCGGCTGAAAAACAATTACGTCTCCATTGCTATATCGACCCCAACATGTCATGTGACATTGAATTAGATGCGATGCGTTATAAACAAGTGATTATTAACCTTGTTGGTAATGCAGTGAAGTTCACTAAGCGCGGTCATATCTGTGTTAATCTATTTCAAACGCATGATGACAGTGGCATCACCAAGCTTGTCATGGAAGTCGAGGATACCGGAATTGGTATTCCGGAAGATCGTCATGATGCTATTTTCGAGAATTTTACGCAAGTTGATAATTCGTATTCTCGCTCTTATCAAGGAACCGGCCTGGGCTTGCCCGTCTGTCGCAAGCTTTTGCGTTTAATGGATGGGGATATTTATATACGCAGTCAAGAAAACCAAGGGACTACTTTTGTCGCGGAAGTGCCGATTAGTGTCCCTAATCCTGATTGTACGCTCTTATCAAGTTACGACTTGAGCAACGCTCTTGAGGGTTATCATATATTTTTAGTCTCTGGCGATAGAATATTGACTAAGACGCTGACTGCTTATTTACAAGGTTTTAATCTCGCGCTAACGCCATGCTCTGATGGACGAAACCTTGAACTGGGCGAACCTGAACAGACGGTCCTAATGGTCGATCAAGACAAAATGCAAGGCTGCCAGGCATTTGTCGGCAGCGTGCATAAGTGTATCGCAATCAGTCATGATGGGCATCATGATACAGGAATGGCCACGCTGACTTGTCCCATTTACCATGCTGAGCTTTATAGAGTATTGAACGAAGATGAACATACGTTAGTTGATCCAAGTCCGGATGCGGGGCAATACGAYAGTATCAATTTTGATCTCAATGTCTTGGTGGCAGAGGATCATCTTGTTAACCAAGAACTTATTGATATTATTTTGGCACAACTCGGCTGCCAACGAGCGCTAGCCGTGAACGGAAAAGAAGCGCTTGAACTGCACAAAAAGACCCCTTTCGATATCATTTTGATGGATTGCCAAATGCCGGAAATGGATGGCTTTGAAGCGACTCGGCAGATCCGTGAATTCGATAAACACACGCCAATTTTAGCGGTAACAGCCAATGCGTTGTCTGGGGACGCTGAGCGATGTGTGGACGCGGGAATGAATGGGCATTTAGCTAAACCGTTTAGTAAAGATCAATTAATTGAATTGTTACTACTTTACGCTAACCCAGACTCGGTCCGTTATGGCGATGATAGCGGCGTTGAAGCTCAGCCCCAAGATGATGGAGAACCTGCCATGAGTGACTCATACCCCATTGACGTTCAGCATGTCAAAGATCAAGTAGGTGATAGTATGGAGCTAGTGACCATGCTACTTAATAAATATGTTAATAATCAAACCCAAGATTTAACCGCGCTGAAGCAAGCATTTGAACAGCAAGATGTGGGTAAAGTTAAAAAACTCGCACACAAAATGAAAGGTGCAGCAGCCATGATCGGAGCGAACGAACTGTCTAAAACGTGTCTAGAGTTGGAAAAGTCACCGCATGAAGATCTGGAATCGTTGCAGCCCTACATTCTTCCTATTGAGAAACAAACAGCATTAATTGTCGAACAAACAGCCAGTTTATCGGAAACATCTTGATACATGCTCTGGCGCTGGTTAGCATAACACTCAGTGTCGGTTAGAATGAAAAATAAAGACCCATCAAAGACCTAGGGTCTGACAGTTGCTGTCGGACTCTAGGTTTTATTGTTAAGGATAAGCTGATGATAAAGCGTTTTGTATTAGCCAGTTGCGCTGCTCTCATCCTTTTTGGGTGTGGTGAGCCAGCGATATCTTCTCCCTCAGAGACGCCAACGCGTCCTGCTAAGTTATTGACTGTGGTAACGAATGAAGAAGGATTAACCCGGGAGTTCCCCGCTCAGGTTGAAGCAGATAACAAAGCGTTACTGTCATTTCGAGTCTCAGGCGTTATTGAATCTATGCCGATAAAAGCAGGAATGGATGTCAAGAAAGGGCAGATGCTCGCGGCGCTTGATAATCAACAGTACTCACTGCAGTTAGACAAAGCGCGAGCACAATACCAGCTTGCTCAGGTTCAATTTAACCGTGCTGATCGGTTACACAATGATAAAGTTATTTCGGAGCAGCGGTTTGATGAAGCGCGTTCGGCACTAAGCGAAGCTGCGGCTGGTCTTGAACAGGCACAAACCAACCTAAATTACACCGAGCTCAAAGCGCCGTATGCAGGCACCGTGTCATTAAGAATGAAAGAGCGCAACGAGTTTACTCAAGCACAATCTCCGGTGCTGCATATTCAATCTAAAGATGTTATTAACGTGAGTTTCCAGTTACCGGAGCGCTACTTTCACTATTTCGCCCAGCATCTTGATACCTTAACGCCGAGTGTTTCTTTTGACACGTATGAGCATCGCCAATTTTCGGCTCAGTTTAAAGAGATCGATACTGAAGCGGATCCAAAAACCGCGTCTTATCATGTCACGGTCAGTCTGAGTCGACCCGATGCGGTCAATGTATTACCAGGGATGGCTGCGAAAGTCCATGTCACCATACCGGCGCAATCACAGCCCCAAATCCCTGATACGGCAGTGGTGCAATCAGACTCAGGAAGTGCGGTTTGGCGGGTGAATGAAGACGGAGAGATCACCTTGGTTCCTGTCGTGCTCAAAAACGGCAAGATTACCTCTGGGCTTGACAATGGCGATGTCATTGTCGCGACGGGTGCGGGCGCACTTGAAGCCGGTGATCGAGTGAGAGCTTGGGTGAAGGAG
>NZ_MUFH01000278.1:0-3218 GCF_001996115.1 Salinivibrio sp. MA427 | reverse complement strand
GAAAGAACACAGGATAAGCGAACATATGATCCTGCTTGCGTGGTGATAGCCCATCGGGTAGGTGTATGTCTGCCTTTTTTTTTGTGCACGGATACAGGCGCCCGGTTGGTAACACATTTTCATGGGCTTTGGCATAGTCAGTGAACGAATTTGCGTGTTTCACCCTATCTATGTGTATAACGATAACGCACTACCGTGATTAACAATTGCTCAGACAAACGATGTTCGCATTGAAAAGGTTGCTGGAATACAATCTGTAGCTTAACTTTAAAGACAGGTGGACGGGATTCGTGGATGGCAGTGCTGCCCCGCCACACAATGAGCCTTGATACCCTAACAATGCATTGAAGTGGTTATGAGTAATTGGAATCAATGGGGTTTGCCTGACGCAGAGCTTGAGGCGTCAGAAAAAACTAAGTTACAACCGCCATCGATGTACAAGGTGGTGCTTAACAATGATGACTACACTCCCATGGAGTTTGTTATCGAAGTGCTCCAGACGTTTTTTGCCATGGATGTGGACAAAGCGACACAAGTCATGCTGGCGGTGCACTATGAAGGAAAAGCGGTCTGCGGTGTGTTTACTGCCGAGGTCGCTGAAACGAAAGTGGCACAGGTAATGATGTATGCCAAAGAGCATGGCCATCCGCTACTGTGCACGATGGAGAAAGCGTAAGCTGCTTCATCACGCTTTAGCGCGGTTTTTGAGGGAGGTGCCTTTATGCTTAACAAAGAACTTGAAGCAAGTTTGAACGGCGCGTTTGCACGTGCGCGTGAAAAACGCCACGAATTTATGACGGTGGAGCACCTGCTTCTCGCGTTAATCGAAAATGCGGCGGCGCATGAAGCGCTGGTGGCATGCCGAGCTGATCTGGAGGCGCTACACAAAGAACTCGACGCGTTTATTGAACAAACCACACCGCTGATCCCGGCGGATGATGAGTCGCGAGAAACACAACCCACGTTGAGCTTCCAGCGCGTCTTGCAACGGGCCGTGTTCCATGTTCAGTCATCGGGACGCAGCGAAGTCAGTGGTGCGAACGTGCTTGTCGCTATCTTCAGCGAGCAAGAGTCGCATGCGGCTTATTTGTTGAAGAAAAACGATGTCAGCCGCTTAGACGTGGTGAACTATATCTCCCACGGCACCACCAAAGACGACAGTGAAGACCTTCCCAGTAGTGATATGGGGACAGAAGAAGCGGGCGCCGACCCAGGTGAAGATCGCTTAGAAAACTTTGCTACCAACCTAAACCAGTTGGCGCGCGTCGGTGGCATCGATCCCTTGATTGGTCGTGACAAAGAGCTTGAGCGAACCATTCAGGTGCTGTGCCGTCGTCGCAAGAACAATCCATTGCTGGTGGGGGAAGCCGGCGTGGGTAAAACAGCGATTGCCGAAGGGCTGGCGTGGCGCATTGTCGAAGGCCAAGTGCCCGATGTCATTAAAGACTGTGTCATCTATTCGCTAGATATTGGCTCGCTCTTGGCGGGGACCAAGTATCGCGGTGATTTCGAGAAACGCTTTAAATCAATTTTAAAGCAGCTTGAAAAAGAAGATCATGCCGTGCTTTTCATTGATGAGATCCACACTATTATCGGCGCGGGTGCGGCAAGTGGCGGCCAAGTCGATGCTGCAAACTTGATCAAGCCGCTACTGAGCAGCGGTAAGTTACGTTGTATTGGTTCGACAACCTACCAAGAGTACGGCTCTATCTTTGAGAAAGAGCGTGCATTGGCGCGTCGCTTCCAAAAAATTGATGTGTTGGAGCCGTCTATCGACGATACCACCAAGATCTTGATGGGCTTGAAACCGAAATACGAAGCGCATCATGAAGTGCGGTATACCAACAAAGCGATTCGTGCGGCGGTTGAGTTGTCGGCAAAATACATCAATGAGCGCCACCTTCCTGACAAGGCGATTGACGTGATTGATGAAGCGGGCGCGCGATGCCGAATGGCACCTGCGAGTAAGCGTAAAAAAACCGTCAACGTGCCTGATGTTGAAACCATGATTGCAAAAATGGCACGGATCCCGGAGAAGTCGATATCTTCTTCCGATAAAGATGTGCTGCAGTCGCTAGACGACAAACTTAAGATGTTGGTGTTTGGGCAAGATACTGCGATCACGGCATTGTCAGAGGCGATCAAACTCAGTCGTGCCGGCTTGGGTGATGATAATAAACCCGTGGGGTCGTTCTTGTTTGCTGGGCCAACAGGTGTGGGCAAAACAGAGGTGACCGTGCAGCTTGCGCGTGCCATGGGCATTGAACTCCAACGTTTTGATATGTCCGAATACATGGAGCGTCACACCGTCAGCCGCTTGATTGGTGCACCACCAGGTTATGTTGGCTACGATCAAGGCGGCCTGCTAACGGATGCGGTGATTAAGCATCCTTACAGTGTGGTGCTGCTTGATGAGATCGAGAAAGCGCATCCTGACGTGTTTAACTTGTTACTCCAAGTCATGGATAATGGCACACTGACTGACAACAATGGCCGCAAAGCCGATTTCCGTAATGTTATCTTGGTGATGACAACCAACGCCGGGGTGGCGGAAACGGTACGTAAGTCCATCGGTTTGATTCAGCAGGATCACAGCCATGATGCCATGTCGGAAATTAAAAAGGTATTTTCACCTGAGTTCCGTAATCGTCTCGACAATATCATCTGGTTCAATCACTTGGATGAGCAGGTCATCTTGCAAGTGGTGGATAAATTTATTGTTGAGCTGCAAGCGCAACTGGATGCTAAAGGTGTTTCACTCGAAGTGACATCGGAAGCCAAACAGTGGTTGGCAGAAGAGGGTTACGATAAGGCGATGGGTGCGCGACCGATGGGACGTGTGATTCAAGATAATCTGAAAAAACCATTAGCGAACGAACTGCTCTTTGGTTGTTTGGTCAATGGCGGAACGGTTCGAGTGGTATTGAAAAACAACCGCTTGGACTTCCAGTTCAGTGATCAAATGGAGCCCGCGTAACGGCAGTTGCTCACGTAAGTGTTCATTAAAGCAAGCGTTCACCAAAAGCAAAACCCGGCCTGAGAGCCGGGTTTTTTTGACCGCGTTCGGAGGATTAACGCGAACGGAAAACGATGCGACCTTTCGACAAATCGTAAGGGGTCATTTCAACAGTGACTTTGTCGCCGGTCAGGATGCGGATGTAGTGCTTACGCATCTTGCCTGAAATGTGGGCAGTCACCACGTGACCGTTTTCTAGTTC
>NZ_MUFH01000277.1:0-3229 GCF_001996115.1 Salinivibrio sp. MA427 | reverse complement strand
CCTCAACATTAAAGAATAATGCGCTTTGAGTACGCCTGCTATGAAGGATCTTAACTGACATGAGTGCCAGTAAACCGGAAAAAATATTAATAAAAGCACCTCGTTCCCACAAAGACGGGCATCTCTTCGAAGTGCATGGACAACTGGTCGACTGGCTTGCGCAATATGAGCATTTTAAAGGGGTGACCAAAAGCATCTTAGAACTGCTCAATTTAATTTCAGTGCGCGGGTTTTCATCTCAAGATGGTTATGTCTCTACCACAGAACTTGTTGACGCCACCGACGGTCAATTAACACGTGCTGCCATTCAGCAACGATTACGTGCGGCGGTGCAATTAGGCCTTTTTCTTCAGCAGCCGGTTCGTTTTGAAGAAGGGCTGGCAGGTAAAACGATGCTCCATCGCTTTGTCAATCCAAGCCGTCTCATTTCATCACTTGGCAGTGCGGGATTGATGACAGAAAAAAGCCGAGATGAAGTCAAACAAAAACGCTCTAAAGCGCTGGCACAAACGCAAGTAAACCGCCAACTTCTGAGCGAGCACGGACTGGGAACGCCCCCAATGATGCCTGGCGAAAAAGATCAGATTTTGGTTTCTCCAACAAGCTGGGCGGGGATCATTGATCAAGCTTTGGCGCCGCCACGGACAAAAAAAGCCTATCAAAAATCAATGGTTGCGATCAGCGGGACCAAAGCCATTATTGAGACACGATCAGCCAAGTCGATCATGACGGTGGATGATCTGATGACGTTATTCGCATTATTTACGTTAACCGTGCAATACCATGATCACCACTTACCGAATTACGAGCTACAAACCCAATCGATTGGTAATAAAACCCCCATTTACATCACTGATATTTTGCAACTACGGGGTAAAAAAGACAGTGGACCGGCACGTGATGCAATCCGAGAAAGCATCGATAGAATCGAGTTTACGGATTTTCAACTCCACGAATTGACCGGCCGTTGGCTGAGTGAAAACATGCCTGAAGGGTTTAAAAGTGATCGCTYCCGCTTTTTAGCTCGGACTATTACCGCATCAGAGGAAGCACCAAAAGAAGGTGAAGATGGGGAAGTTAAAATTAAACCCAATCTGTATATCCTGGTGTGGGAGCCGTCGTTTTTTGAAGAATTGATGACGCGTGATTACTTCTTCTTGTTCCCGCCTGAAATTTTGCGTCAGCATACACTGGTATTCCAGCTCTATTCGCTCTTCAGAAGCCGTATGTCACGTCGTTTGGAAGATTCGATGCTACTGAGCGAGTTAAACCAAAAAATGGCGCGTAACATTGAATGGCGACGTTTTTCGAGTGATTTGATTAGAGAGCTTCGAAAACTGGCAGAAGGCAAAGTCACTGAATCGATTTTTGCGGTAAACCTCTGGGGATATCACCTAACGCTGACACGCGAAGACGATGAAAAAAAATATCCGGATTACCGGATGGATATTAAATGTAATGTCGATGAAGTGATCCGTTACTCCCGCGCTAAAATGTATAACGAAGGTAAACGCTCGCTAGCGCCAACCATGCCAAACCCATTGCGCAACGAGATCTTACCCAGCCAAGACCTTGATCAACTGTCCGGGATCATCGATGGCGAGTTTGAGCCTATCCAACGCAAAGAGAAAACCAGCGGCCGTTTGGGACGCCGTGTTAAGCAACGCAAGCATCTGGTTGAGATCAATGCTGACGAGCTGACCATCGTTCTCTCTAAATATACCTCAGAAGAGGCGTTACAACGCAGTATCACCGCGCTCTCAGCAATGACAGGGCATCCGTCTTCAGTGATCACTGAAGAGTGTCAAGGTTATCTAGAAAAGCTTGATTGGTTACGCGTTGGTGATCAAGTGGTGCCTTATGAAACACTTAGCCGTACAATTGAATTTTTTAATCAGCAACAGCAGGAACGTCACCTATCTATTGAGAAATTAATCTCAGGGTTAGCGGTGCGCCGTAAAGTGTGTCAACGCGTGTTTGACGGCCACCTGGATGGGCAAGTGCTTAGAGCGTTAGATGACATTGCAATGAGTGGCTAACAACMCCGTTATTTTGCACAGGCTTGACGCATAACTGACATGCATTCACGGATTGGCGTTAATATAGCTCCCGATAGATACCTTTGTCCTATTTGATGTCTTTATGACATCGTTTGGCTAAATGCTTGCCGAGCGGGCCTTTGCCCGCTTTTTTTCCGATTGTTTTTTCGCGTAGTTGTACCTTGTGTTGCTTGCACAACCCGTTCGACATGGTCGCCTATCATAGTCCCCCCTAACTGTTTCTATCGACTTGGTTTCATTCTTCTATTTACACTGTAAACTGCCTGTTTTAATTACACGCGATTCGCGTTTCAATGAGGCAGTTATGCCGGTTCTGTTGCCATTTGCCGCGGTTTTTATTTGGTCGGTGAATACCATCGTAAACAAAATGTCAGTGGCGGTCATTGCACCTGGTGCGATGGCCTTTTACCGTTGGTTCTTTGCCATCTTGGTGCTTACTCCCTTTTGCTTACCTACCCTTTGGCGTCAGCGGCGTGCGGTGATAACCTACGCGCCGCGGCTTGCCTTACTCGCCTTACTTGGCATGGTCACAAACCAGTCTGTCGCCTATTTTGCTGCGCAAACCACCACAGCGACGAATATGGCATTGATCATGTCTTTGGTCCCAATGCTCAGTCTCTTTATGAGCATTCAACTACTGTCTCAGCCACTTACAGTGCGAGCCATTGTCGGTGCAGGGTTATCTATCTCTGGGCTGATTTATATGCTGACAATGGGAAAACCGCTAACGTTGTTGACCAGTGGGGCAACCATTGGCGATGGGCTCATGTTAATTTGTGCCTCGTCGTATGCACTGTATTGTGTGTTATTGAAACGATGGTCAATGGCGATTTCTAATTGGGTCTCCGTTTATGTGCAGGCCTTATTCGCGGTAATCATGCTGATCCCCGTGCTTTTGGCGGCACCCAGCCAAAATATTGCGACTGAAGCCTACCCATTAGTGGGATTCGCCGCCTTAGGCGCATCGGTGCTGGCACCGGCAATCTGGCTACAGGCGATCGCGCTCAATGGGGCCAGTCGTACCGCAATGTATATGAATCTATTACCGGTGATGACGGCAATAATCGCCGTCATCTGGCTAGGAGAAGTCTTAACGCCATATCATATTATCGGGGGAGGATTTGTTTTATTGGGCGTTGGGCTGTCTCAGCAATCGACGCGCCAAACTG
>NZ_MUFH01000276.1:0-3241 GCF_001996115.1 Salinivibrio sp. MA427 | reverse complement strand
GTTATCCACAGATAGACGACGCGATGGGAAAAACCATGGTTAACAGGGGTCACGACTCGTGGCATGCTTAACGACTAACGTGTTTAACTGGCAATCAAGATACTGATATGGCAACTCTTCCCGATAACCCCCTCATCCTGGTGGATGGATCCTCTTATCTTTACCGGGCTTACCATGCGTCACCCAGCCTCACCAATAGTGAAGGTGAGCCGACGGGTGCGGTCTATGGTGTGGTGAATATGCTGCGTAGTTTATTGCGCCAATACCCGCATTCTCATGTCGCGGTGATTTTTGATGCCAAAGGGAAGACGTTCCGCGATGACATGTACGAACAGTACAAAGCGAATCGTCCACCGATGCCAGATGACTTACGTGGGCAAATAGCCCCCCTGCATAAGATCATTAAAGCAATGGGGTTGCCTTTACTTGCGGTAGAGGGGGTCGAAGCCGATGACGTTATCGGCACACTTGCCACTCAGGCCTCACAAGCCGGAATGCCGGTACTGATCAGCACCGGCGACAAAGATATGGCTCAATTAGTGGACGAGCATGTCACCTTAATCAACACCATGACTAATGTGGTGATGGACCCGGATGCGGTGCGTGATAAGTATGGCTTTGGTCCTGAGCATATTATTGATTATCTCGCGCTGATGGGGGATAAAGTCGATAACATTCCTGGTGTGCCGGGGGTGGGCGATAAAACTGCGACGGCGTTGATTGCCAACCTCGGCGGCTTGGATGATATCTACGCCAATCTGGATAAAATTGCTGAGCTGAGCTTCCGCGGCGCCAAGAGCATGGCAAAAAAGCTAACGGACAATAAAGAGGGCGCCTATCTTTCCTATCAGTTGGCTACTATCAAATTAGATGTGGCGCTTGATTTCACCCCGCAACAACTGATTAAGCAAGCACCTGATAATGACACCTTGGTGGCCATGTATCGCGATTTACAGTTCCGTCGTTGGCTAAAAGAGCTCGACGAGGGAGATGCGCCAGAGGAATCAACCTCTGATGAGCCTTTATCGCAGGCAGTCAGTATCGATCGTGATCATTATCAAACCGTACTCACGCGCGAGTCACTGGAAACATGGTTAGAGAAAATTCGTCAAGCTGACGTGGTGGCGGTGGATACGGAAACCGATAGCCTTAACTATATGGAAGCCAATCTGGTTGGTATTTCATTTGCGGTCGCGCCAGGCGAAGCTGCTTATGTACCGGTGGCCCATGATTACCTTGAAGCGCCTGAGCAGCTATCGCTAGAAGATGTGATCACTGTATTGCGTCCTTGGCTGGAAGATCCTTCAGCGGCGAAAGTCGGCCAAAATCTAAAGTATGATGCCAGTGTGTTTGCGCGTCACGGGATCACCTTAAAAGGGATTGCCTATGACACCATGCTGGAGTCGTACGTGTACAACAGTGTCGCGGGACGCCATGACATGGACAGCCTCGCTGAGCGCTACTTGCAGCACACCTGCATTAGTTTCGAAGACATTGCCGGGAAAGGCAAAAAACAACTGACCTTTAACCAAGTCCCCCTTGAGCAAGCGGCACCTTATGCCGCGGAAGATGCTGACATTACGCTACGGTTACATCAGTATTTGATTGGACGAGTCACCAGTGACGAAAAGTTAAAAACCATTTTTGAGTTTTATGAAATGCCATTAGTCAGTGTGCTATCGCGCATGGAACGTCATGGTGTGTTAATTGACAAAGACAAGTTGACGACGCAATCAGAAGCGCTGCATACCCGTTTGATTGAACTTGAGCGTGAAGCGTTTGAGATTGCCGGCGAAGAGTTTAACTTAAGCTCGCCGAAGCAATTACAGGCGATTTTATTTGAGAAAATGGGTCTGCCTGTGGTCAAGAAAACCCCGTCAGGTAGCCCGTCGACCAATGAAGAAGTACTGCAAGAGCTCTCGCTCGATTACCCGTTGCCTGCGCGTATCTTGGAGTATCGTGGCCTTGCGAAACTCAAATCAACCTACACAGATAAACTGCCACGCATGATTAATGCACAAACGGGCCGCGTGCATACCTCGTATCATCAAGCGGTCACAGCCACTGGGCGTTTATCGTCAACCGATCCAAACTTACAGAATATCCCGATTCGGAACGAGCAGGGTCGCCGTATTCGTGAAGCCTTTACCGCGGAACCGGAGCATACGATTTTAGCGGTGGATTACTCGCAGATCGAATTACGGATTATGGCGCACCTATCCGGTGATAAAGCCTTGTTAGAAGCGTTCCGTGAGGGCAAAGATATTCACGCGGCCACGGCGGCGGAAGTGATGGGGGTGAGTCTTGATGAGGTCACCAGTGAGCAGCGTCGCCGCGCCAAAGCGATCAACTTTGGTTTGATTTATGGTATGAGTGCCTTTGGCCTCTCACGCCAGCTTGGTATTGGTCGCCATGAAGCGCAAACCTACATGGACACCTACTTCGATCGTTATCCAGGCGTGAAAGCATATATGGATAGCACCCGTGAGCAAGCCGCAGAAAAAGGTTATGTGGAGACTATCTTTGGCCGTCGTTTGTACTTACCTGAAATAAAATCACGCAATGGCATGCGTCGCAAAGGAGCCGAACGTGCGGCTATCAACGCGCCGATGCAAGGTACCGCCGCCGATATTATTAAGCGTGCAATGATATTGGTTGATCAGTGGATTCAGGCCAACGCCGCGGATGACGCGCGTCTGGTGATGCAAGTTCACGATGAGCTGGTGTTGGAAGTAAAAACGTCATCTATGTCCAAAGTTGAAAGCCAAGTACGAAAATTGATGGAGTCGGCGGCTGTACTTGATGTGCCCTTAATCGCTGAGGCAGGATTTGGCGATAACTGGGGAGAAGCCCACTAAGTTTAAGATTTTTATCTATATATCGACCTTTTAGTATAAAAAGCCGAATGCGAATTCGGCTTTTTTTTGTTTAGTATCCAACTGATATATGGTGATTTTCGTTCTTTTTTGCGTATTTTTATGAAAAAAAATTACGTAATATACTTTTCAAGGCTGGGTGATTGATATACAGTTATCAACGTAGGGTACAGAGGTAAGATGTTCTATCTTTCAGACCTTTTGTTTCACGTTATTGGATTTGGCTGATTCAGCAGCCCCAGTCAGGATACTGACTGGGGCTTTTTTTATTGGTTGATATGCCGCGACGCGAGCAGCCCTGCCACTGCCTTTTTAACTATTTTCAACTGTGTTGATCCTGTATTCCAACAAATTAGAGCAATTAC
>NZ_MUFH01000275.1:0-3243 GCF_001996115.1 Salinivibrio sp. MA427 | reverse complement strand
ACTGGGTGCCTTTCGGGAATAAAGAAAAATTAATGGAACAACAGGATAAAGGAAGCGCTTATGGAACACAGCCTATACGATGCGCTGCTGGCATATATTGAACAGCGCAAACAGGCGAAGCTTGAGCCTTTGCAAAAGGCGCGTGATAAGGCCCTAAAAGCCGCCGCCAGCCAAGAGCAAGAGGCGATCGCCAATGCCGATTACGCAGAGAAAGCTACCCCGATCGAAGCGAAGTTTGAACCAATTCACTGGGTAACAGACGCCGCGACGCGAGCCAAGCAAATCAGCCTCGCCACGCATTGCCCCAAATTTGTTCACAGTGATGCTAGAGCGAGCAGCATGCTGGTCACTGATATCGATAAGAGTGAATTTCGCTACCTCACCAGCTATTCGCTGACCGATAAAGCCATTGATGCGGTCGGCAATGCGGCTGCGTTAGATGTGGCGCGTTTTTTAAAAATCACTGTGGAAGGTGAGTCACTCATTTCTCAGTTACAAGCCGGCCATATCAGCGTACTTAAGCCACTCACTGATGACGCTAACTTGCTAGAGACTTGGCGTGCAGGCTTTTCACTGGCACTGGGTGACCAAGTGCTATCGGCTCATAACTTGATTAAGCAGACCTACTTTCCGGTGAATGAAGGTGAGTACCACCTGCTTTGCCCGCTATATTCATCGAGCCTTGCGCACACCCTGTACACCAAGGTGCGTGCCACGCGGTATGGCGAGAAAGTGAAAGCGATTCGTGAGGCAAAGAATAAACAGCATTATCACCCAGAGCGGTTAGAAGCCTTTCCGCGTACTGTTAAACAGACCTTTGGCGGCTCTAAACCGCAAAACGTGTCACAACTGAATAGTGAGCGTCATGGCGAGGGCTTTTTGCTCAATGCTGCGCCGCCAAGCTATCAGCAGCAGCCGGAGGATCCAAGCAAGCAAACCAGTATCTTCAACCGCCGTTTAGCCTACCAAGCCAGCCATTTAATCCACGACTTTCGTAGCTTTTTGGCGAGTTTAACTGAACGGGATCGTAACTTTGCCACCCGTTATCGGCGCGATCATGACTTTATTCTGCCACTCACTGACTTGGTGTTTGACTATGCCGCACGGGTTCAGCTGCAAGTCTCAGCCGGTTGGAGCCAAGGCGCTGATGATAAGGCATGCCGACTAAAACGTGAACACGCACTTTGGCTGGATGTGTACAACCCCGACGCGCAATTTCAGCGTGAGCGTGAGGCACAAGACTGGCTGGACACTGTGGCCTCTGATTTTGCTGCTTGGTTACTGCGCCAGCTTGAGGACAAAAAACACTATCTGCTTGGTGATACGGAGTTCAATTACATCCGCAAAGTGTTCCTAACCCAACTAAAAGCGTTTGAGCGCGACACGCCTCAATTTGAGGAGACCCGATAATGGCACAGTATCTATTGCTTAAGCACATTGAGGTGCAAAACGCGAACGCGATCGCAGGGCTGACTTATGGTTTTCCGGCGATCACGCACTTTCTCGGCTTTGCCCATGCGCTATCACGTCAACTTCCCGATACGATGGGATTGCATTTGGGTGGCGTGACCGTGGTGAGCCATAAAAACAATGTTCATGCACGGCAGCCCACAGGGTGGGGCGACTATGTCTTTGCCTTAACCCGCAATCCGGTGAACGCCAAAGGCGAGACAGCATCGATCAATGAAGAAGGACGCATGAATATGCAAATCTCTTTGCTGATTGAGGTTGAGGGGCTGATTGCCGGTGATAAAGCCGCGGCAGCGCAGTTGATCGCGGCGGTGAAAGATTTAGCGCCTCAGCGACGGCTCGCGGGTGGGCAAATCTTAGCGATTGGCGAGATTGAACTGCTCGCGGATGCAAGTATGCAGAAAAAAGCGTTGCGCCGTCTCATGCCGGGCTTTGTCCTTTGTGATAGACATGATTATCTCGCCCAGCATCATCAACAGCTATTGCAACACAATACGCAGGCTAGCTTATTTGATGCGTGGTGTGAGTTTGCCATCTTGGCGTACCAAGCCGTCGCCGATGGTGAAAGCGCACCTGACGACGATAACCAACCCATTCCGGCGCAATGGCAGCGCGTGAAAAAAACTGAACCAGGATACTTTGTGCCGATTATGACGGGCTACCGCGCGGTTTCCTCTTGTTATGCCGCAGGCGAGGTCGCTAATGTGCGCGATCCCGAGGTGCCGGTAAGTTTTGTGGAAGCGGCTTACAGCGTGGGAGAGTGGCGCAGCGTCCACCGGATCACCGATATCGACGAGGCATGCTGGCGTTATCACGGTGAGCATCCTTGGTACCTTGCCCGTGTGACGACAGCGACGCATGCCGAACCCATTGAACCTGACGTTATACCCCCAACCGAAGACAACACTGACTTYGACCCTGACTTTTTGTAATTAAGGAGATTTCATCATGGCTGATAAAAAACTGACTAACCCTTCTGTGTTTGCTTTTGAGGCAAAACTTTTACCTTCGGATGCACTAATGTATGCCGGCAACTGGGAGAAAGGCGATTGGCACTCCATTCTAGTGGGCGAAAAATCCGTGCGAGGCACCATCTCTAACCGCTTACAAGCGCCTACCGCTAATGATCCCACTAAGCTGGATGCGGAAGTATCTAAAGCGAACCTACAAACGGTCGATATTGCGGCACTACCGCATGATGCTGATACGCTCAAAGTGACCTTCTCACTGCGCGTGCTCAGCGGGTTGCATGTGCCGTCAACCTGTAATAATCCGGACTATCAGCAAGCGTTGGCCGATAAAGTGCGTGACTATCAATCAGAAACCGGTTTTAAAGAATTGGCGCAACGTTACGCGCACAACATTGCTAATGGGCGTTTTTTGTGGCGCAACCGTGTCGGTGCCGAGCAAGTCAAGGTGGTGGTCACCGCGGGCGAGAAGCAATTTAGCTTTGATAGTTATGAATTCAGCTTACGTGATTTTGACGCGCACCCCGATGTCACCGCGCTAGCAGAGGTGATCCAATATGGTCTGACAGAAGCGCATGCGCTTATCCATGTTGAAGCTTACTGCCAACTGGGCGAAGGGCAAGCGGTCTACCCCTCTCAAGAGCTAGTAATGGGTGGCGGCAAAGGCGACAAAAGTAAATTCTTGTATCAATTAGATGGCCAAGCCGCGATGCACTCACAAAAAATCGGCAACGCGCTACGCACCATTGATACTTGGCATCCTGCTTATGACGAAGTCGGCGCGATCGCCATCGAACCTTATGGC
>NZ_MUFH01000274.1:0-3272 GCF_001996115.1 Salinivibrio sp. MA427 | reverse complement strand
ATTACATATATTAATACGCCACATTGTTCATTATTTGCAAGTTATTCGCAATCCTAGCGTATAGTTTTAGTGGCGTTTTGATTCTTGTGTCTAAAAAAATAGAATGCGCGTCGTTTATCATTGGCATGGAAAAGGAATAGAACGCCTGACAACGAGCCGATGATTTTTCAAACATAAACAGTTGCGATAGTGAGCACGATGTGTAGAATGCACTTCGCTTAACGTAGAGGTGCGTTGTTTATGAGTCGTGCGCAAGAGGGTGATACCGATGAGGGCGCATAAAAGGAAACAATGCCGAAGCCAATCAGGTCATCACACCGATTGAGCTGGGGCTGTTACCGAATAGGAGCAGCACTGCCATAGTACTTAGAAACACACTATGGAGCGCTACTGTATGTAGGAGGCAAGTTGTTTGCCGTGTAATACCACGCCTTACCGTCTTCGTTTCTGCAGTAGATCTCCAACCACCTGGTTGATATTGAGATCATGAACTTAACAGACTTTTCTTCATCCGCTTTATCACTGCTTCCTCCGTTGCTGGCCTTGGGTCTCGCGATTGCAACTCGACGTGTCTTATTGTCGTTGGGTATGGGGATAATCCTTGGCACCGTATTACTGACGGATTTTTCACTTGTGCCCGCTAGTCAGTATTTACTGGACGTGATCACTAGCTTATTTATCGGAAGTTACTGGCTGCTTTTCTTGGGGTATTCATCTTTGTTGATGATTACTTTAATAGCTTAGCGGTAGGGGCCGTTTCTCGCCCAGTCACGGATCGTTTTCATGTTTCACGGGCAAAACTTGCCTATATTCTCGACTCGACCGCGGCGCCTATGTGTGTGATTACACCGGCTTCCAGCTGGGGCGCCTATATCATTACCGTTATTGGCTCTATCTTGGTTGCGCATGGTGTTACCGATTACACCGCACTGGGTGCCTTTGTCATCATGATTCCGATGAACTTTTATGCCATTTTTGCGCTGCTGTTAGTGTTTGCCGTGGTCTGGTTTCAGCTTGATATTGGCCCTATGCGCCAATTTGAATACCAAGCAAAAAAAGGCAGCCGATTAGGTGATGAAAGCGAACATTGTGCTGATATTTGCGATGATTTAGGCATCGAAGAAAGTGAAAATGGCAGTGTAGCGGATCTGGTGGCCCCGATAGTCGTGCTAGTGATCGCCACGATTAGCGCCATGCTTTACACCGGTGCGCAATCTTTAGCCGCTGATCATCATGCATTCTCTATCCTGGGAGCGTTTGAGAATACCGACGTCGGCATGTCATTACTGTGGGGCGGACTGGCCGGCCTGTTTGTTGCGCTAGTGATGACGGTTAAACAAGGCATTGCTAAGCCCGATATTGCGAAGACGTTATGGGTCGGCGCTAAATCAATGTTTGGTGCGATTCTTATATTGCTATTTGCTTGGTCGATTGGCCATATCATTGGTGATTTACAAACGGGTAAATCATTTGGTATTATGCTCCCGATTGCGGGGGATCTTGCGGCAGCGACGGATATTGCGCTGATGTTGCCGATGCTGTCTGCGGTATTAGCCGGTGCTGTATTTGGCGATCATTGCTCTCCTATCTCAGATACCACTATTTTATCCTCAACAGGGGCGCGCTGTGGGCATATTGACCATGTCGCCACGCAGCTACCTTACGCAATCGGGGGCGCAGTCGTTGCGACATTTGGCTTCTTAGTGCTTGGCTTTACCGCCTCTTTGTTATGGTCATTAGCCGCGTCGACGCTGGCGTTCATTCTTTTGTGCTCGGGGTTACTTTGGCTTAAAAAGCGGCCCTGTCAATTGAAAGGATAGTCGTTCAAGCCCCGCATAATCGGGGCTTTTCTTTTTCTGCGGGTTCGGTAGCATGCCGGTGTATTGAATGATGTTGGCCCTGAAGTAGGGCGTTAGGTGTAGAGACAGTTATGGCCCAGTTATATTTTTACTATTCGGCAATGAATGCCGGTAAATCGACCACCTTGTTGCAATCTGCGTTCAATTATCAAGAGCGTGGGATGCAGCCTTTACTGTTCACCGCCGCGATCGATAATCGCTACGGGCAAGGTAAAATAAGTTCGCGTATAGGCCTGGACGCGGATGCACATCTGTATGACAACCAAACGTCGTTGTTTGAGCATGTGGCGGCCATTTTATCTCAGGACAAAGTCGACTGTTTGTTAATTGACGAGAGCCAGTTTTTAACCAAGCAGCAAGTACTGGAACTGACTGATGTCGTGGATAAATTGCGGATCCCTGTCCTATGTTATGGTTTGCGTACCGATTTTCGTGGTGAATTGTTTGAAGGGTCACAGTACTTACTCGCGTGGGCTGACAAATTGGTGGAGCTTAAAACTGTGTGTCATTGTGGACGTAAAGCCAGTCGTGTCATTCGGCAAGACGCTGAAGGCAACGCGATTGCAGATGGCGATCAGGTTGTGATTGGGGGCAATGAACGTTATGTCTCTGTTTGTCGTCGCCACTACAAGCAGATGCTCGGACTGCTCTGAGCAATGGAACCGGTGTGACACACTGAAAAGACAAAAAAGGCGAGCAGCAGCTCGCCTTTTCTTCAATTTGGCCGATCGGGATTAGTGCTATTTCACTGCCTCTTGATCGACTGGCACAATTTGGCTGGCATGGTAGCCTTTGGGTCCTTCCTCGACTTCGTAGCTGACAGTTTGCCCCGCTTTTAATGTCTTATATCCATCCATTTGAATCGTAGAGTAGTGAGCGAATACGTCTCCTTCCCCTTCTCCTGGACAAATAAAGCCAAATCCTTTTGCATTGTTAAACCATTTTACTGTACCAGTTTCCATGCGACACATCCTTCTTGCATCAAACTTTGCATACCTCGTGATAAACGCCTTGTCACCTTCTGGTTAGCCTTGAGCTTGGGATTCCCCCTGGCGCAGACTGACCGAAGCCAGCTTGGTCATTTACCTACCACACAATCCACTTTAGTAGATACTTTTAGGCAGTCAAGCGCTGGCTATAACATATAACAAGAATGTAATAATAAATCGAAAAAGTGTGAGGGAGTGACGATAATTCATTAAAGAACAGACATGTCATTTGCATGAATGTCGGACTGTTATCGGTGCTTTTTTGCTCGTGATAAGTGTTGTTTTTATGGTTGGTTTTACATAACACATTGTTTAATAATGTTTTGTTTGAGGAGTTGTTTTTTTGTTGTGATTTGACGTTGCTTGCCGGCTCGGTATCGAGTTTACGAATGCGGGTTAGCGCCAAATGCGTAAACATGAAGGT
>NZ_MUFH01000273.1:0-3282 GCF_001996115.1 Salinivibrio sp. MA427 | reverse complement strand
ATAAGGTATCGACCAAGCGCTCGGCATAATCTTGGGTACCGGTGAGCGCCATTGCCTCGTTGATCGCTTGGTGATCGGCTTTGGTCAACCGCCCCAGCAAGCCATGCCAAGGATAGCGACCAAAACTGACCAACTCATACCCAGTTAAGTTATCTGTTGCCGGTAAATGCTGTGGCAAATACGCCACCTCGCGCGCAAACGCTTTTTCTGACCATTTCGACAAGGGCTTTTGGTCTAATGCGATCTGTCCGCTGCTGGTTGCCTGTTGCTGCGCTAACAGCTTTATCAACGTCGATTTGCCCGAACCATTGTGGCCGACCAACGCACAGATTTTTCCTGGCGTAAACGACAAGCTCACCTTATCAAGCAACACTTTTCCGTTGACGGCAAACGCAACGTCCTTTGCCTCTAACATATCCCGATCCTACTGCTTAAGTACAAGCGCGGGATGCGCCTGTCAGTTAATTCTACAGTTGGTAATTTTCCGATGCTTAAAAGGCAAATGCAAACCATTTTGATTTCGCTTTGTACGCTTAGCGCTTGTTAATGAGAGAAATTAGACCTCAACCAAGTCACTATAAGGGATCCAAGCGTCATTCAGCCTCGTACCGCCAAGGGTGAATAAAAGTTTGTTGTTACGACTGTCGAGAGCCTTATGTCCGCGCCCATCAGCCTTGTGTGGCTAAAACGCGATTTACGCCTGCGGGATCATGCCCCTCTACAAGCTGCCATTGCCGCGGGGCGTCCCTTGGTGATTTTGTACCTGTTTGAGCCACTGCTGCTTAACGATCCGCACCATAGCGAGCGCCACTGGCGATTTGTCTGGCAGTCGCTGTGCGATCTTAATCAGCAGCTGGCGCCGCTTGGCGGGCAGGTCACCATTTGCCAAGGTGAAGCACTCGCCGTTTTCGACGCCATCCACCAGCAGCAGGCAATTGGCACGGTCTACAGCCATCAAGAAATTGGCGTCGACGCGACATTTTCTCGAGATAAAGCGGTGGCGAACTGGCTGGAGACCCATCAGATCCCATGGCATGAATATCCCACTGGGGCGGTGATCCGCGGCGCGAAAAATCGGGTTGATTGGGACGCAGAATGGCAAAAAGTGATGCGTGCCCCTCTTGCCGATCCGGATTGGCAACAAGCGCGCTGGCTAGACACATCACTTACTCTACCCGCGCTCGATCACCACAAGTGGGATTCTCCCGCGCCACGCTTTCAGCCCGGCGGGCCGAGTTGGGCGTATAAAACCTTGCAGTCTTTTTTCCGCGAGCGTGGGCAAACTTATCAGCGCCACATCTCTAAACCGCTCGCCAGCCGCAAAAGCTGTACCCGACTGTCACCCTATCTCGCATGGGGTAACATCAGCTTACGCGAAATGTATCAAATTACTCTCCTCCATTGGCAGAAAAAGGGTTGGCGGCGTGCGCTGGTCGCTATGGTGTCGCGTTTGCATTGGCACTGTCATTTTATGCAGAAATTTGAAAGCGAGCACCACATGGAGCATCGCCCCGTTAATCGCGGCTACTTACATTTTGAGTACGCGAACGGTCCGCAGAGCGATGCGCATCTGCTCGCATGGCAACAAAGTCATACCGGTTATCCGCTCGTCGATGCCTGTATGCGTTGCCTACACGCCACCGGCTATATCAACTTTCGTATGCGGGCGATGCTGGTCAGCTTTTTAACCCACCATTTGTTGATTGACTGGCGCCGCGGTGTGCATCATTTGGCGCAGCTATTTCTCGATTTTGAGCCCGGCATTCACTACCCCCAGTTTCAAATGCAGGCTGGCGTGACAGGCGCCAATACCCTGCGCATTTATAACCCAGTGAAACAATCGCAGGAGCAAGATCCGGAAGGGGCATTTATTCGTGAATGGTTACCTGAGCTTTCTCCCTTGCCCGACAGTTTGATCCACACCCCGTGGCAAATGACCGATATGGAAGCGATGATGTACGGGGTGGTGCTTGGTGAAGACTACCCGAAACCTATTGTCGATATCGAACAAACTGGCAAACGTGCGCGTGATATTTTATGGTCGTTTCGTCAACAAGACGCGGTTCGTATCGAAAAAGCACGGATCCTCGCCACCCATGTGCGTCCAAGCAGCCCTGAGCAAACAAATAGCCCTGAGCCAACAAGCAGCCCTGAACAACGAAAAAGCCCGGGGCACGCAGAAAAGCGCACTAAAAAATCACGTTTACCTGCCACTCAATCCACTGGAGGCAACCCAGATGGCGCATAAAAAGCCACACCTCCCCAGCAAGATATGTTTGATGTGCGAACGCCCGTTTACGTGGCGTAAAAAGTGGGCACGCTGTTGGGACGACGTTAGGTATTGCTCTGACCGTTGCCGCCGGGAAGGTCGTCGCCATGCGCGAGCGGCGACGCACTGAACGCATCTAAAAGCGAATTCAATTTCGGATGTACCCATTGACGTTTAATCGATACCGCATAGAACGGCTCATACACACTCGGCAGTAAAGCGTAGCGGGTAAGCATACCACTATCTAGCTCATCGCGGACCACCACTTCGGGCATCACCGCTAACGCATCATTGTCTCGGGTTAAAAGGCGCAGCATCGCCATATCATTGGCTTCTGCCATGATGTAAGGCTTGAGTTGATATTGCGCAGAGATGGCATCAAACCCCGAGCGAATTGGGTTATCGCCATAAGGCAACACCCACGCTTGGTGTTGATAGCTGGCGTCTAAGGTGGGCGACAAAGCTTTACCCGGCCAACCTATCACCGCCACTGGCTGGCGCGCTAGTTGCTGATACTGCCAAATCTGTTTATTGGTGCCACGCACCGCAATATTGGTCAGTGCTAAATCCAGCTGGTGATCAGACAGCGCATGGAGCAAGCCGGTTTGATCCATCGACTGCAACACATAACGGCACTCCCGTTGATTCACCAACGGCTGAATAAACTGCTCGATAAAGTTCCGCGACATGGTCGATAAGGTGCCAATGCGAATCGTGGCACTGGACAGCGCCCCGCCACTGGATAACAACTGCTCAAGCTCTTCCCCTTGGCGAAATATTTCTTCGGCATAGTTCATCGCTTGATAGCCACTTTCGGTCAACGTCAATGTACGACCTTGCCGCTCAAACAATTGCACCTGCATCGCCTGCTCAAGCTGCTTGATTTGTGACGACAGCGCCGACTGCGAAATATGCAGGTTACGGGCGGTCTGGGTCAGGTTGCCATGGCGTGCCACCTGCCAAAAATAATACAAATGATGGTAGTTAAGTCGGCTCATCGTTCTCTAAAACAG
>NZ_MUFH01000272.1:0-3303 GCF_001996115.1 Salinivibrio sp. MA427 | reverse complement strand
ATGTCCCATTACACTAGACCCTAAGTCCGTTAATGGCTTGGATTAATGAAATAATTCTAAGTAGGGCTGATAATAGTCTAAAACAGACTCAAGGCCGTAGTTCAATGCAACATGGCGTACACGGCTATTTGCGGGAGGAAAAAACATGACMCGACGCCTTTTTCATCGTGGTTATACGATTGAAAAGTCAGAAGGTGGCGATGAGGCCACAGAGGTTTACCGCGCTAGACTCGGGGGTAAATCGATATCTGGCAGTTTGCACAATGTGAAAAAATCAATCGAGTGGTGGGCTGACACCAGTATTCTTGTCGATCCCGCCGATTTTGATGATGAAGAGGATGACGTATCGTCAAAAAAGCAGGTGGAAGAATATAATGGTTTTCGTATTATGAACGACGATCCAGAAAAAGATGAAAAGGGCTGGTATATGATTGTCCGAGGCAAACTGATGAAGGGATCGCTACCAGGATTAAAGCTTTTTATTGATAAGAATGGAGGGCAGCTGCGCGGATAGTGACTGCCAACATAGCATTGCTTTTGATAGTATAAGTCTAAAATGTTCAACGAAGCAAAACTATCACCATGTCTGACGAAAACCGCATAGTCTACTCAACAGAATCTGGAAAAATCAAAGAAACGCCCGAAAAGCCTCAACGCCCTAAAGGGGATGGCATTGTTCGTATCCAGCGCCAAACAAAAGGGCGCAAAGGTAAAGGCGTCAGCTTAGTCACTGGCTTAGACCTTGATGATGCTGAATTAAAACAGCTCGCCGCCGAACTCAAAAAAGTATGTGGTTGCGGGGGAGCAGTGAAAGATGGCGTGATTGAGATCCAAGGGGATAAGCGCGACAACATCAAAACGCACTTAGAAAAGAAAGGCCACACAGTCAAACTGGCCGGCGGGTAAAAAGAAAAACCAGGCAACATCTCATGCCTGGTTTTTTTCGTTTACGTTTTTTGTTGCTTAAATAAGACCCTCAGGGTCAATCAACAGATCAAACCGCTCGTGACCATGCAGTGATTCAAAGTCGGCCTCTTCTCGAGCCGCTTCACGCAATGAAGCACTTTCAGCTATCGCCAGCTCTAAGTCAGACACGGCTTGGTCCTCGGCACCTAACCTTGCATAAGCACAAGCGCGTTGGAATAGGGCATTAGCATTGCGCTCATCCACTTCCAAGACACGGTTACTAATACTTAGCGCCCAATGGTATTCACCCATTTCCATCGCGGCATCCGCTTTGTGAGTTAACGCTTCGAGATCACCAGGGCGGATTTTGAGTATCTCATTATAAATTTCCATCCGCTGCTCTGGCGTCTGCGAATGCTGCGCACGTAACCATAAGTTATGGATTTCGTTAATGCGTTCAATTTCTTTGTTATTTTCAGCAATAATGCGCGTTTTACGCTTCAAATCTCGCTCGAGCGCTTGGAACTTGCGCTCATWTTGCTCTGCAATTTCAGATAACTGTTGATCCGCCAGTTCTTTGGTGTTGGTCTTAATATCACGCAACGACTGCCAGCCAACGAGGGCAATGAGCGATGCTGCGCCCGCGATGAGATAAAAGAAGTAGGTCACTGTCACATTAGCGTAGTTGAGTGACTTATCCGCCACGTCGAGCTCACGGTCGGTGATCTCTGTGACCATACGTTTTTCTAACGCTTGGAAATCGGTTCTTAAGTTCCGGATCTCATCCAAAACATACCTTTCCATCAATGGTTTATCGTAAATACTTTGCTCGGCGTACGATGTTGGCTCTTTGGCCGCCTTAGTATGCTTAACATCGTTTTCGTCCTGAGCTATCGCGCCAAAACTGGCTAACGCCACGAGCAAACACGCCCAAATGTGCGCTTTCATGGTTATCCTTATAATGAATGATCTAATGACTGGTGAACTGTAGCAAACCTTGCTGAACCTAAAAAGGTTAACGGGTGGAATTCATCCGGAGCAAACCGTGATTTGTGTTCCCGGTACAGTAAACACCTGCTGTTCTGCTGTATTTTAGCCCAGCTTGACAACTGTCATAATGTCATCCATTTTAGACGTATATAAGTCAAATTTAAATGACATGGTGGTTACGATGAACCGATCTATTTTAGATGTAGTCATGAACGCAGAAGGTATCGTTGAACCGAGCAAAATGGCCGCGTTTTTCCATACAAATTTGAAAGAAATTGCGTCATTGTCTGGGTTACCTTATTCCACGCTGAGTCGCACCGAACGATATTCAACAATCAAGGCGCAGCAACAACTACGTAACTGCACAGAAGTGATCAACCGAATCCTTCCGTGGACGGGGAATGAATTTCATGCCTACGCGTGGTATCGGAGCGAAGGGCTGCCAGAGTTTGGCGGATTAACCGCAGAACAACTGGTTAAGCACGATCGAATAGATGCGGTCAGAGCCTACCTCAATCATACGAGCGAAGGCGGTTATGCGTGAAGAGAAGCTAAAGGACCATTTGTTTAAATTTGAAGGTGCGGTATTTCGTGGCCATAACCCTCGCTGGTCATACGCGCCTAACAGTGGTGAAGGGGCAAGACGCAACGGTGGTCGGTTTAACCCAAAAGGTGTTGGCGCCTTATACACCTCACTGTCTCAATCAGGTGCATGGGTCGAGGCTCAGCAGGGGTTTCGTTTTAAAGCTCAGCCTCTGACAATATGTCAATATGATGTCGACTGCGACAATGTACTCGATCTGACCGATGAAACAGTGCTTCTAAACTGTGGCATCAAGCCCTCGACGCTAAGCTGTGCTTGGTTAGATCAAGTGACCCAGCAGCAAACGCCCGATAGTTGGTACTTATCGACGCAGCTCATCAGTGCAAAGGTCAACGCCATTATTGTGCCAAGTTTTGCGCGTGGAGCCACTCAGGACATGAAAAATATCGTATTTTGGCGATGGAGTGATACGCCACCCAACATGGTTAAAGTGATTGATGACTTTGAACGCCTGCCGCCATCACCTTATTAGCGCCGTCCGACACCGCAAGAAATGCGGGGAATAGGCTGGTCACGACAGCAATTGCCGTGACTTTGGCGAACTGACGCTTCAATGCGCTAGAAGTATAAGATAGCAATAACGCTGATCTTGTTTGGCTTATCACCGCATGATTGAAGCACCTTAGGTCAAGCGGAGCATTTGAACTAAGTTGATTAAAGAAAGTGGTGATTAGCTATTTTATGGTAAATATTCAGTTATGTTGAATCATCGCATCAGAATACTGAAGGGGGAGAGAAAATGGAGGTGAGGAGTCAAGGCGCTTGTCTTATCGATACGATTCATCATCTGATAACCACTTTAT
>NZ_MUFH01000271.1:0-3320 GCF_001996115.1 Salinivibrio sp. MA427 | reverse complement strand
GGGTTAGACAGCCAAATGCATGAGCAAAATATGGCGCTGAATGCACAACAGCAAAAGTACCGACACGCCCAACAAACACTCACGCAAACGCGTGAAAAATCTCAACAACAGGCGCAGCGAGCGCGCGTATTAGAGCAGGAGATTGCGCGTTACGGGGACTTTTCACATATTGCTGAGCATTATCAGCCAGTATTCGACAATCTTCGCCAATACTTAGACTGCCAAGACACCCTGACCGCGTTACAAGAAGAATATCAAACGCGTTACCGCCAACGTCAGCTGTGGGCACCACAACGAGAGAAAATTGACCAAGATATTGCGCAGGTCGATGACAGCAGCGTGCAATTGAAAACCAAGCGTCAGGCGGCAAACCCTGAATCCTTGTTCGCGGCACAAGAAGCCGACCAAGCACGTTATGCCAAGCTTCAGCAGCAAAAACGGCAACAAGAGTCACTGCTCCATGAGGCGCAAAATTGGCAATATTGGCAAGAACGCTGCCAGCATAACCATGTAGAGTTTGAAAAGCATGAAGCGATTTATCGCGACAGCCAAACGCATTTAGACCGACTTAAAGAGACGCTGACCCGTGAACAGGCCCAGGTTGATGAAGCGCAACATAGCTTGCAACAAGCAATGGCTGTTGTCGAGTTAGACGATCTTCGTCAAGCGCTGAAAGAGAGCGATCCGTGTCCGTTATGTGGGGCAACTGAGCATCCTTACTTGCATCACGCACCGGCAATTGAAGGCATGATCGCGCAGCAACAGTCGCGTGTCGATGCGTTGCAAGCCTCTTATAATCAACACAACGCCGAATACTATTACTGGCAAAAGCAGCATCAACACAGCCAGCATGTCTGTGCCGAACTACGGGAGCAGGGCTTAGTGTGGCAGGCTGAGCGGCAGCAGTATGAGCGCGGGCTACGCGACGCAATGGTAGAGCTTGGGTGGCAGTTGGCGCCTGAACACCCCCTCGATGAGACGTTGAGCGAGATAGAAGCGCACGCAAAACAAACCGACAGCGACTATCACGCTTGTTATCAGGCGATCACTGCACGTCAACACCAGTTAGCGCAAATTCAGCAAATGGATGCCGCGTTGAGTGATTTACAACACGCACGAGAACAGCTTGTTGCGCGCCGACATCAACTGGATCAGTCATTGACCGAGTGTGAGACGCGGCTGAGCGCCATTGATGAGCAGTGGCAGCAACAACACGAACAGCTGACGCGCGTGAGCCAAGCGCTTGATCAGCAACTCGGTGCAGGACAGTGGCTCACAAGCCTGCAACAGGTGGGCGCCGCACGTTATATTCGCCAGATGGAGCAAAAAATTCAGGGCTATCGTGCGCTGCAGGACGAAAAAACATCGCTTGCCACGCAAAAACAACAGATAGAGACCGAGCTAGCGTCATTAACCCAGCAGTGTCAGAGCCTGTCAGAGGACACGCAGGCACGGCAAGCGCAATTAGTGAATCTGGCGCAAGCGCATCAACAGCGCAGCGCGGCGCGTCAGGCGTTGATCCCCGATTCAGACTTGGCGGCGCTTGAACAGGCGTATAAATCAGCAATCGAGGCGCAAAAGACTAAGCGTGCGCAGGCTGAGCAAGCCTATAGCCAAGCCAGTGAAAAGCGGGCAGGGGTACAGGCACGTCAGCAAACCTTGCGCCAACAACAGCGAGAGGCTGCGCAACAGTATCGCGCCAGTGTTCGACGTTGGGTCCAATGGCAGCCGACACTAGCCATGCATCAATACGACATCCTCCAAGCTTTATCTTACTCTGAAACCTGGCGAGCCAGTGAGCGGGAAGCGATCAGTGAAGTAGAAGCGGCTTACCAAGAAGCTAACACGCGCTTAGACGAACGTCAGCAACAATTAACCCATTGCCAGCAGGCGATGGCCGCGGCGCAAGTGTGGTTTGATGAGCAGCAGCTACCGGATGATGATGCCGCGTTGACCGCCCAGCACGATGCCTGGCAACACGCGTTAGAAGACGCCGAGCAGCAGCTGTTTACCTTGCGTCACCAATTAACCGAATCAGAGAAGGCCAAACAGCAGGCCGGATCGCTGACCGAGAAAATTGACGCGCAGCGTAGCCAAACAGAACAGTGGTTAAAACTGGCCGATTTAATTGGCTCGGCCAGCGGAGCTAAATTCCGTAATCTCGCACAATCGCTGACGCTGGCGCAGCTGGTCGAGATTGCCAATGAGCATTTGGCCTCATTATCACCTCGTTATGCGTTACAAACCGTGCCCGATAGCTTACTGGCGTTGCAAGTCGTTGATCATGATATGGGCGATGAAGTACGCAGTGTTGAGTCCTTATCTGGCGGTGAAAGCTTTCTAGTCTCTTTGTCACTGGCGCTTGCGCTGGCATCATTAGCGGCGGATACACGGCAACTTGGATCCTTATTCATAGACGAGGGCTTTGGCACACTGGATCCGGAAAGCCTGGAAATGGCGTTGGCCTGTTTAGACACCTTACAAGCCGACGGGCGGCAAATTGGGGTCATTTCCCATGTAGGCACACTGGTTGAGCGCATTGGTGCGCAAGTGCGCGTCGATATTCAAGGTGGGGGCGCTAGCCGCGTCCTGGTCACATAGCAAGGTGTTGGCTAGGTCACAGCCTGTTAACACAACGCGAAATTTGCTCGCGCCGGGTCACAAAAATGTCATAATAAATGCACATAATGGCGCCAGTTAAATGATAACACTAGGTAATTATCATGGTTAGACGGATTCTCGTTGTTGAAGACGAAGCCCCCATTCGCGAGATGCTTTGTTTTGTCTTAGAGCAAAAAGGCTATCAAACGGTTGAGGCAGAAGACTACGACTCAGCGCTGGCGCAAATATGCGAGCCTTACCCAGAAATGATCCTCATGGATTGGATGTTACCTGGTGGATCTGGACTCAACTTGATTAAACATTTGAAGCGTGAAGAGCTTACGCGTCAAATCCCAGTGGTGATGCTGACCGCTCGGGGCGAAGAAGAAGATAAAGTTCGAGGCCTTGAAGTGGGTGCCGATGATTACATCACCAAGCCTTTCTCACCGAAAGAGTTAATCGCACGACTGAAAGCGGTCATGCGGCGTGTCTCACCGACCACGTTGGAAGATGTGATTGAAGTGCAAGGTCTAAAACTCGACCCGGTTTCACACCGTGTTACAGCGAATGATGATCCCCTTGATATGGGGCCAACCGAGTTCAAACTTCTACATTTTTTTATGACTCACCAAGAGCGTGTCTATAGCCGTGAACAGCTGCTTAACAATGTTTGGGGCACCAATGTTTACGTTGAAGATAGAACGGTTGATGTGCATATT
>NZ_MUFH01000270.1:0-3350 GCF_001996115.1 Salinivibrio sp. MA427 | reverse complement strand
GTGACGGACATTGTCGGCTTTGTCGCCTTTTTGGGTTTAGGGACACTGTTTCTGCTATAATTTTTTTCGACGATAATTTGCTTTTTTCGACCCCAAAATCTTTCGAAAAAAGTGCTTTCGATCAAAAAAGCGCTCATGAGGGGAATGAGCGCTTCTAGTTGTTACGCGTTGGCCAACGGCACAGAGGTATCTGTTGTCTGTGGCTCTTCCGCTTCCAGTTGTTTACCGTCTGCGATGGGAAGCAGCTTCTCGCAATACAATGTCATAATATCTTCACGGATCAGCTGCTCCAGTTCCGCTGCGCGCTCTGTTGGGCAAAAGAGTCGAACGTGAACAAGCTGTTCGCCTGTTTCGGTGTGCGATAAATATAAATGTGGCTCAGGGCCGGGTAAATCGACGCCCGCATGACGCTCTATCACATGATTGTATCGCCGAGCGATATCCATAAAATCTTCACTATGATCGTCAATACGTGCCAATAACGCGGGAATATGCGGATATAAATTAATATCGCCGCGGATCACCAGATGAAAATGGTGATACACATACCGCTTCATAAAGTTAAGATTTTTCACCGTGGTGGCAAAGAACAAGCTATTTGGGAGGGTCGCACATAAAATGATCTCTTTTGAGGCGACGACAACAGCAACGGCGATGGCAGTCAATGATAACGCAAATTCATTGATTTCGGTGTTCCAAAACAGGAATAGAAAAAGTAACAGGGTAGTAAACGCCCCGTTTTTCGTACGAGACATCCATTTACGCTGATCTTCGCTAAGAAAATTACTGTCACCACGAATGTGGCGTAGGATCAATCGGCGAACAAGACTGACTACGACAACCACTCCGACGGTGGTTAATAACTTGTTTTCTAACAGTAGTTGGACAATATTGCTTAACTCAGACAACAAATCTATCTCCATGGTTTCCGTTAACGCCGACCCGAGTGGTTGCGCTATTCTGCCCCTAAGTGAACAAAAATAAAACGCATACTTTGCAAATAGTGTTCATTCCGCTGTCCGTCACCAAGATATAAGCTTATGGGTCGTGCGTGTTTGAGCGTCGGGTGTGGTGGTTTGAAGGACATATAAAAAGCCCTCATAAAAACAAGGGCTTTGACGGGGGTTTGTGAGTTAAACGGCTTAACTGCCAATGACTCCGCCGTCTTCTTTGGTGATCATGATGACCGAAGAGCGCGGTATAGCGTTGCCACCAGCAGGAAAGTGAGCACCAGGGTGTTGGACGCCGACAAACATAGTGCGTGAATCAGGGGTAAACGTCAGCCCTGTGATCTCACATGAGGTAGGCCCCGTGAGGAAGCGACGAATTTCGCCTGTTTGAGTATCCGCGCATAACATTTGGTTATTGCCCATGCCGGCAAAATCGCCTTCGTTGGAATAATTGCCGTCGGTTTGGATCCAAAGACGTCCGGCGCGATCAAAGCCGATGCCATCCGGGCTGTTAAACATATTGTCTTTGTTGATGTTGTCTGTGCCTGCCATTAGGCCAGATTGCTTTTCAGGATGGCCTGCCATCACAAAAATATCCCACTCAAAGGTGTCACGGGTATGATCGCCTTGAGTAGGAGCCCAACGAATAATATGGCCATAAGGATTTTCCGTGCGGGGGTTAGCGGCATTGAGGGGTTGATTGTCTTTGACGCCGCGGTACTTATTATTGGTTAACGTGCAGAAAACGTGTTTTTTGTCGGCATGCACGGCCACCCATTCTGGGCGGTCCATGGTAGTGGCCCCCACTTGTGTTGCTGCTTCTCGGGCAAAAATGAGCACGCTGGCCTCATCAGGAAAGCCGTTTTCTGGCGTGAGACCGTTTTTGCCAAAGGTCAGCGCTAACCATTCACCTTGGCCGTTTAGCTCGTCGTCGCTGCCAGTAAATTTGGCGACATACAAGGTGCCATTTTCGAGCAAATCACGATTAGCGCTACCTTTACTCGGATCGTATTTTCCCTCAGAGACAAACTTATAAAGGTGTTCGCCACGCTCGTCGTCACCCATGTAAACCACAACATGACCATCGTCATTAACAGTGAGTGCGGCATTCTCGTGTTTAAAGCGCCCTAGTGCACTGCGCTTTTTCGGCGTTGAGTTCGGATCCATAGGATCAATTTCAACCACCCAACCAAAGCGATGTGGCTCGTTGGGATGTTTAGCCACATCGAAGCGTTCGTCATGTTTGTACCAATCATAGCCCCAATCAGAATCGCTGATACCGTAGCGCTGATACGTTTTGCCCAAGGTAACGTTTTTTGCGCTGGCAAAATAGCCGTTAAAGTTTTCTTCGCAGGTCAGGTACGTGCCCCAGGGTGTTTCGCCATTAGCACAATTGTTAAAGGTGCCCAGAATCGTTTTTCCTGAAGGATCGGCGGCGGTTTTGAGTAACGAATGCCCGGCTGCGGGGCCCGTCATGGCCATTTCAGTGTAGGCCGTAATACGACGATTCAAGCGGCCCTCTTGGTTGACGTGCCAGCGGCCATCCATTTTTTTCAACTCAACCAAAGAGACGCCATGCGCCGCTTGTGACTTACGTGCATCATCAGCCGAAATATTTTTACCGCCGTGCTCAAATAAATATTCATCATTGATGTATTCATTATTTACCGCTAATAAAGCACGATCATTGGCGAGAGGAAAAAACGTCATGCCATCATTGTTATCACCAAATTGGAGTGCTTGGGCATCGGCGCCATTTTGTTGGGAAAAAGCAGGTGCGTTAGCGAAAAGAGGATCGCCCCAAGAGACCAGTACGTCAGCTTTATATCCTGAAGGTACGTTCACTGTATCAGTTGTTGATGTTGGGATCGCCTCAAAGCCGAGCAGTTCACTTTGGCTCATTGTATCTGCTACTGCTTTCGCAACTGGATTGGCAGCAAAAAAAGCGACAGCACTGGCCGCTCCGGTGCCTTGTAAAAAACGGCGACGACTTAATGCTGCATCAATAAAGCGGTTGAACTCAGGCTCTGTATCTAATGGTCGTTGATCAATATGCTTGCTCACGGCATGGTTCCTTTCTGATCGTGATTAAATAGTTATACTGACCCATCATAAATTGTGGGCGCGATCAAAAGGATGGTGAGCCACTGTTAAAACCTCATGAATCATTGGTTAACTTCTTGAGTCAGCTGGGATCCGTGCGCACAGGATCACGCTTCAACATAGTTTACACTTCACCGCCTGACTGATGTGAGGGCTAGTGCTGGTCAAAGTAATCCTTGCGCCGGATATATTTATCCATGTAATGGTAGGCAATCGGGCGCGTTAACCAACTATAGAGGACGCGCAAGATTCGAAATAAAGAGGGTGTATTGGTATAAATTTTATTCTCGTGTAACC
>NZ_MUFH01000027.1:0-15872 GCF_001996115.1 Salinivibrio sp. MA427 | reverse complement strand
GGCATACGCTTTGCGTTCTGATGCCGTGGCCGTGGCAAGGTGTGACGCATCAAGGGTTAATACAATCCCATTCAGCGGACGGCGGCTACGGGTCTGCTCCAGCCACTGAACAAAGTGCGACCACAAACGACGCTCAAGCTCACCATCATTATTTTCGTCCTTATGTCCTTGTGTCAGCAACTCACCATCTGGGTCGATAACAACCGATTCGTCACCGATCCACCAGTCAAATGAGTATGGATTCTCACTCTTTTTGCCCGATGCGCGCATAACTGAAGAGAAAACAAAGTTCTGCCCCGAACGATTAATTAGGCTAGTTTTCCCCGCATTTTCAAGCCCGAGAACAAGATACCAAGGGAGTGCATAGAGATGATTCCGCTTGTTCAAGTTTTGCTTCATATTTGCAACAACCTGATTCAGCTCTTTCTCTTGGCGCTCTTCGTATATCTGAATGGGGTCTTCACGCAATCGTTCAGTGTGCGCTTGCTCTGCTTGGAAGCTTTGTAGCTTTCGCCATTGCCATATGCCCCAAATCGCTAAAGCGCCAAGCGTTATAAAACCACTACAAACAGCGCGTGCCATCACGGATGCTAATGGTTTTTTCTCGCCCATCGTCAACCAAGGGCCTGCCCACCAAATGGCGACATTAACAAGAATAAAAATCGCTGCTAATAAAATAGGAAAAGCTGCGACCATGCCAGGCTTAAGCTTTTTCGCTATTTTAAAAATGTTTTTCCACATGAATTTTCGCCCTTAATCACTCTGACGTTGTACTGCGAAGCCGCTCTAGAAACTGACTGACTTCTGACTGAATCGCGTCACACCAACTTTGGTGACCCAATTTTTGAGCAATGGAGTAACTCATTAAGTGCCCTTCAAACCAGTAAGGTGCCATAGTGAGGCTTTGCTCAACTTGCCGCCATAATGCCAAATCGGGATGCCGCATTTTATCTTGATAGTCTTTCACTCGATCTTGTTGCATCCCTCGCAATTGCGTCTCGCCGCCGGTTTTATGATCGGGTAAGGCGGTAATGCTGTACCAAACCGCGTAGCGACGAAGGCGGATCGCGAGTGCCATACCGTCATCTTGTTCCGCCAAAAAAGAGGCGACTTTTAGTAACGTTTGCTTGGTTGCTTTGTCGCTGGAGTGATCAACATCTAAGCCAGAGGATGTCGCTGTTGTCGTTGCGGTTCGCGCCGAGGCTTGCGGTGTTTCTTTCGCGGTTTGGTTAGCACGCTGACGCTCTTCCGCCTTTCGCAGTTCGGCTCGCACATTCACGACGACACTACTGACGACGTCATTGGTCAGGCCTTTCTCTTCAACTGCCTTTTCCCATTCGGCGATCGCCTTCGTCAATGACTCACGATCTTGCGCATCAAACTGGCCAAAGTCCGTTTTATCTATCGCCATCGAAAATCGCTGTGCCATTTGACTAAAGAACTTTCGACGAGGCAGATTTCCACGCTTACCCGGTGCTGGGAAGCTGTCTTCCCAATACTGAGACATAAATGATGCCATCAACTCAAACGAGAGGATAAAGCGAGCCGGAGACGCTTGGTGATGTAGACACTGCAGCAGGTAAGTCAGCAATTTAATGTCTTTGCTCTTTTCTGCTAACAACTTAACAACGCTGTGCTCCACCTCGTCCCACTGAACATCAGCATGGGAGAGAGAGCCAACTTTCATCATTTGATCTTCAACGAAATCAAACAAAGGATCATCGACTAAACGCTCACCGACTGCGCTATTTCCCGGGATTGGCTGTGAAATGCTGCGTTTATATTCTTTCAGTTCCATATTTACCAACCACAACGAGAACGAAGAGCGCCCAGTGCATTACTTAATGGCTGGGTATCAAATGTCAGCCCATCAACGTACTGAGAATTAGAGCGAATGGTTAAGCTTTCATCCTGCGCTAATGTCTTCATTAGACGGATTGCAGGTAGACCACGAGAGGACGAGAGCACAACACCTGAGTCATCATTTCGCCAATACTGGGTCTGAGTACTTGGGAACGTTAGTTTGACCCGACCATCATCAATCGGCTCCGGTAGCATCAACTCCACTCGGCTTAAGTTATCGATACAGCTAAGCATCAATAACGGCTGTTCGCTGCCTCGAAAAGCGGTGTTAATGTTACTCGCCTGTAACGTAATCCATGCGCTACTTCCTCGTCCCTCACCCTTTTGATTCAATGACCATGTTTTTGGCGCACTGTCTTGTGCCGCTTGTGTTGCTCTACGCCACTGTAACGGCATTTCTAAGTGATTATCTGCAGGTTCAGACGATGAAACTTGGGTATTAAATACACGATCAAAACAGGCGAGACGATCTAATCGTGACGTCACCGCGCGGCATTGTTTGGCTTGCTCAACTTGCTTTTGAACGGAAGCAGGTGCGCCAGTCACCGCGGACGGTGCCAAGATTGACACCAGCATGACCCCGGCTAGTGCACAATAGTTTGGGTTATTCATGGGGCTTTTATCTCTAGTTTTCGGCACTTATAGGTTAGGGTTCGACGAGGAATGCCCAAACTATCGGCAGCTTTACTTTTATCGCCATCAAATTGAGACAAGCGATCAGTGATGATCCGTTGCTCAAAGTCGTGCAACGCTTGTTTTAGATCGGCGATGGAAGCTGCATCAATATTTAACACGCTATCAGCCGTCGACGCGCCATTGGTATAGCCTATAGGCATCGACTGAACGTTTGAGGAGCCTGATACAGGTTGCCCGTTACTGATACGCCCACTAAAGGTCGCAATGCTGATAGATTCACGATCAGGCGTTTGAGCACATGCGTATTCAATAAGGTGTTTTAATTCTCGTACATTACCTGGAAAGCTATAACTCAAGAGCATATCGAGCGCGTCAGGCTGCAGCTCTCCTACACGGGTGCCGTGTTGATGATTGAACCTATCAAGAAAGTGATAACTCAGCTGACGCACATCTTCTTTGCGCTGAGCAAGCGATGGCACATGAATCGGATATTGGAGCAAACGATAGTATAGATCTTGACGGAAAGAGCCTGTTTTTACATTGTCCAGCAGGTGCACATGTGTCGCGGACACCAACCGAAAGTCAGATTGACGCTCTCGGCTTCCTCCGACGGGGCGAAACGTCCCTAATTCAAGCACACGCAGTAATTTAGCTTGCAAACTCATCGGCATATCACCAATTTCATCAAGAAACAGTGTTCCGCCATTTGCTTGAGCAATCAGGCCCTCTTTATCTATGTTCGCACCTGAGAATGCACCCTTTTCATAACCAAATAGCTCACTTTCTAGCAAATGTTCAGGAATAGCAGCACAGTTGATCGGAATAAATGGCTGGTGTCGGCGCGGTGATAAATCATGAACGGCACGCGCGACAAGTTCTTTACCACTTCCTGTCTCGCCTTGAACCAGTACAGATAATTGTGAGGAAGCCGCATTAGCAATTTGCTCACGCAGTCTTCTCATTAAAGTACTGTCTCCAATCAGGGTGGAGGATAGGCTCGCCGCCCTTTCTTGCTGCCGTGTTTGCTTTTCAATGTCAGTCAAAGAGGCTTTTAACGCACGACGATTGCTTTCCTCTCCTTCCATTTCATTGAGCAGTGACCATTGATGTTCAAACACATCCAACACCTGTAAAAACGACGCATCATTCCAAAGGCTAGATAGCGTTTGGTCATCGCCGATAAGACAAAGCAAGAGTTTTACATGTCTATCATGGCGAATTAACGGTCGAATAGAGACGGCTTCAAATAAGCCAAGATCGCCAATAGCCTTTGAAAAGGCTCGATTCGACTGCCAATAAGCAATGTCTTCTGCCACTAAATGCTTAGTCGTCGCATTTTGCAACACGTGTGCAAATGGCGTGTCAAAGTCGGTGACAGACCAAGACTCCCCGCTGGAATGGCAGACAAGCTGCCTGCCATCACAACTCGGGACCAGCAGCATTCCTTTGCGCAGCTTGAGCTCGCTGACCAAAATCTGGATAAAGCGAGACTGCAAGTCAGTTGTTCGCCTTTCCCGAGCTAAGTCAGTAACATAAGCTAGCCAGTTATGCATTCTTATTCTACCTCACCCTTAAACTCGCCATTATCTGCCAGTAGACGAACGTGCGTGATCGCCGCTTTGTCGGCCAGCTTGTTTAATAATTCGAGTGAGACGGGTGGCAATAACTGTCCTTCAATAATCGCCTCAAGCATACGAGCGCCATTTTCGCTCCGCGTCGCGCGCTTCAAAATCTCGTCAATTAGGCTGTCGTCAATATCAACGGTTGCGCCATAGCGCTGAGCAAAAGTCGCTTCCAGGTGCGCTAATTTGCCGCGTACGATCTCCGCCAACACGTCACGTTCTAGTGGGACATAAGGCACAACCTCCATCCGTGCCAGCAAGGCAGGTTTAAAGAATGCGGCAAGCTCAGGATATAACGCATCATCAATGTTGGCTTTGTCGTGTGCATAGTCAACAATCGTTTGATAGCCCAAGTTAGACGTCAGGAAGAAGACTGTGTTCTGACAGTCAATCATGCGCCCTTCACCGTCCGCTAGCTCCCCTTTGTCGAAAGCTTGATAGAAGATGTTGAGCACTTCTGGATGGGCTTTTTCAACCTCGTCAAGAAGCACCACAGAATATGGCATCTTGCGGATTGCTTCGGTTAGTACACCGCCTTCGCCATATCCAACATAACCTGGGGGCGAACCAATAAGACGTGAGACCGTGTGTTTTTCTTGGTACTCTGACATGTTGATCGTGGTTAAAAATTGTTTACCACCATAGAGTTGCTGGGCTAATTGCACCACGGTTTCTGTTTTACCGACGCCGCTTGGTCCTACAAGTAAAAATGCGCCTTTGGGCCGTCCAGAGCGCCGCAAATCCGCACGCGCAGTCAGTAAGTGCCGATGTATGCGTTCGATAGCAATGTCTTGCCCTTTAATCGCATTTCCCAGTAACCTTGTCAGATTGGTGATTTTGTAGAGCTCGTCGCTGTTCATTTGATCGATAGGCAYGCCTGTCCAATCAGAAATCACTTCTGCTACCTGCTCAGCATCAACGTGTGGATGCATCAACCGCTGATCATGCGGAATAGCGTTAAGTGCATCGTATTTGTCAGCCAATGTCTTTGCTAACGCTTCACGGTCTTGCTCTTGTGACGCTTCATCAACTTGACCCTCATCAAGTTCGGCTGATAGTGGCGGATTTAACAGTGTCGCGCGTAGATCAATGATTTCCTCAACCAACAAACGCTGCTCCCCCCAGCGTGCTTGCAGTGCATGCTTTTCAGCTTCGTCCGCTTGCTCTTGTGTCTCAAGCTCATCTAAACGAGCTTGATCAACGGCTTGGCCAATATATTGGGCTCGCTTCAGCATCTCTATTTCTTGCTGGCGTTGATGACAGAGTGTTTCAAGTAACGCGAGACGTTTAGGAGGAGTCGTTAAGTTAATGGCAATCCGTGCACAGGCAGTGTCGAGTACATCGATCGCTTTATCAGGCAACTGACGCCCAGATAAATAGCGAGCAGACAGTTCCGCCGCCGCTTTTAAGGCATCATCGGCAATCAATACACCATGGGCTTTTTCATACACACTGCCAAGCCCCCGCATTATATCAACGGCTTGGTTCACAGAAGGCTCTTCAAGCTTAACAAGCTGAAAACGACGCGTCAGAGCAGGATCTTTTTCGAAATACTTTTTGTATTCTTTCCAGGTGGTTGCTGCGATCGTGCTCAGCTCGCCACGCGCTAAGGCGGGTTTGAGCAGGTTGGCGGCATCACTGCCCCCTTCCTGGTTTCCTGAGCCAATGAGAGTATGAGCCTCATCAATAAACAGAATAATGGGGTTCGGCGCGCTCTTAATGCCATCAATGACACCTTTCAAGCGCTTCTCAAACTCACCTTTGACAGAAGCACCCGCTTGAAGCAAACCAAGATCAAGGCAGAATAGCTCAACGTTTTGTAGGCGCTCTGGGACATTACCGGCCGCAATGCGCAAGGCCAACCCTTCCACCATGGCGCTTTTGCCTACTCCCGCATCACCGACAACAATTGGGTTGTTTTTACGACGGCGACAAAGAATATCAACCATTAAGTTGAGCTCTTCTTCGCGACAAAGCACTGGATCCAATTCACTATTTTTGGCTTGTGCGGTGATGTTGGAGCAATACTTATAAAGCGGTGACTCGCTGCCGTCCATTGATGGCGCTTTTGGCCCTTTTTTCTGGTCACTTTCCACGGCAGTTTCAGCAGAGTCCGCGACAATAGCGTCAAAATGCGTTTTCAAGCTCTCGCGATTAATGCCTGCTAATAACTTGGATGCCGAACGCGACAAGTAGCGGTCGGCGCGATTTAATACCGCAAAAAAGACGCTTCCCGAACGCAATTCTGATTGGTTTAGCTCTGTGGTTGATAGCAACCATGCTTCTTGCAGTACTTCAACCAACAGCGGCGAGAACGCTGGGTAGGTATCAAGCGTGTTATCTCGCTCGTAATTACCTGCGAGCGCTTGCTTAAGCGACTCAGTGTCGATATTTGCTTGCTTGGTAATGAGTCGAACGTCAGACAAAGGATTATCTAGCAAGATCTCTAGGAAGTGCTCAACTAAGACTTCAGGATGATGACGCTCAATACATAATGAGGCGGCTTGCTCGAGCGCTAATTTGCTTGGCGCATTCAATTTAGCGATGAGCGTGGACAATTCAATTCGAATCACAGGGACACCTAATTCTAATCAATATAATGTTGTTCGGGTCACAGCAACTGATTCAGTTGACTGAGTACATTTTCAGACTTTTCATGTAAAAAGTATGAATAGCCAGCGAAGATACCCGCCCACAAGACGAGAAATCCGACAAAAATAGACCAAAGCGGTACCTGGCGGCTGAGTGCATACCGAGTGTTAACAACATGGTCACTCCCCTCACTCAGTTGTTTGGGTTGCTTTTCATCATCTAATAGTTGGTCATGTAGCCTTTTAATGACTTTTTCTCGCTGCGCATACCCCCCATCAATCACTCGATATTTCCCTTCAAAGCCCAAGCACAAGCAGTAATAAATAAACACGAGTAATGGTCGATACCTCTCGGGCTCGTTTTCCAAACGACCTAGAATGGTAAATACTTTCTCACCTCCCCATGTTTCATTGTGGAAACGAGATAACATTGAATGCTCAGCCCAGCAGGTGTTAGCTCCCCATGGGGTACCCATGACCGCTTCATCAAGAAACGTACACAATATATAGCGATATGCCATCAGCATTGCATGTTCATAACCTTGCTCTGATAGCTCTATTTCGATCGCTTTTATTTCCTCGATCGTTTGGTGGTAGATTTGCTCAATATTCTCGCAACTGGATAATGAACGTACTCGCAACGCTAACCCGAATAGAGGGGTTGCCGCATCCACCAACGCATTAGCATTGTGGCCACGTAGTTGAAACCAGTAATCTTGGTCACTGTCTATTTTTTCAACGTTATCATGTAGGAGGTCTTTAAAGACACTTTCGTCAGTGGCTGCCATAATCAATCTCTTATTGCCCAGAATTGAATATCAAGATCATCAAATGCGGCGGCGACATGGAATGCAAAGCCACTAGAGTTCGTGAGCATCGACCACGCCGCACTCTCTTTGTCCAATTGGTAGTAGGTATAGCCGGCATGGTWCGGCAACTGGCGAGGCGCCACAGGTAGCGAAATTAGCGGAATACCAGGCAGCTGAAGTGAAATAAGCTCGCGAATTTTCTCAACCGAAGAGACTTTGGTTTGCTGAGTGAACAATCGCCGTAACTCATCCAATGGCATACGTGCTTTAACTGCAACGATAAACTCTGCCGACTCCATCAATTGCGGGTCTTGAACCGGCGCGACCATCAGGCCGTAGTTGCGCTTATCTAGCTGAATAGAGACGGCTCGAGGCTCCAGTACCACACTGAGGCTCTGGCGCAAATAGCGGATAACAGGCCAAAATGCATCACCCGGCATATCGTGGTTATAAGCTGGCATTGACGGTGCCAGGCGGCTTTCATCCGTGAACGTTGCTAGCTCGCCACAAATTGACGACAAGCATTCATACAAACGTTCTGGGTGCAGACTGCCTAAAGAAGCAAGGTGCTTCATCTGCGGATACAGACGGTTCAACGAATGTAAAAGCATAAAATCAGAGACATCAGCCACACCGCCCTGAGAAGGAGAACTAATACGTTGAGCGATATTTTTTGCGCGCTCTTGCATCAAACCAGACATTTCATTGATAAAACGGTGCAAGGTCGCATTACCAGCAACATTGAAATGGCACGGAATAAAATTAGCATCAAGGACAACACTGCCGTCAGGTCGCTTTTCTGAAATCCGWGCAATAGGAATAGAGGCATAGGCACTGCGATCCTCTTTTTCTAGCATCAATTGCAACTGAATCGGTGATACATCAAGCGTGGTTGTGTCACCTTGCACACTCTGTACATCTCGTACATCGATACGACGGCTTTCATAGCGCCCTGACCCTTTTTCATCAGGCCAGTTCACTTCCATAATCGATTCACTGCGCAACGGTATAGCAAGGTAAATCAACTGATTTGAAAGCGATCCGTCTTCGATTTCTAACGCTTCAGGCATTACGTCTTCTTGTGGGATACGAAACGCCGTTCCATCTGGCATGACACCGACTGCTCGCTCGATGGCAATACGTCCAAACGCTAGGTATTCCGGATTTAGTGACAGCTCAGCAATGCCATATAAATATTTACTGACGGACGTTAACCGCTCTTCCAATAAATACTCACTGTAGCGCTGATGCTGCTGGAAATGCTGAGGCTTAATAAAGAGCCCTTCGCTCCATATCACGCGATTACGTGCAAACATTACCTTTATTCTACCTTTTCTAATTTCACGTCATAATCTTGAAATAGCATCAACAAATGATACTTGCGATTGATCAAATCCCGCAGACATGAACATCGAATCATCTTCGAGTTCAAAGACTTGTACCTCGATAGGTGCTGGGTCTCCTGCTATATTCGGATTTACACCACTGTCACTGACTAAACTAAACGTCGCAGTCGTGGGTTGTTCTTCAGGCTTGTATTCATCTGAAGAACTACAGGCTGTCAATAGTATGATTGCGCAAAGCACGCCTAACTTTTTAAGCATGATTAGCCCTCCTGTTGTTTTTCGCGAATACGTTTGTCATAGACCTGCTCAAATATTTCCCAAAAGAGTTTAGCGAAGCCTTGTTGACGGTTAGATGTAAGCTCTTTGTAATAATTACAATACATTTCCCACGCCCAAGCCGACTCACCATCTTCATGTGCGTCCGTATTGCGTCGACAATGTTGAAAACGACGTAACAGCACTTCCGGTGAAAACGCGTTTAATATTTGATCTAATGCTTCTGAAATCGCATCCTGCGTTGCTTCATTATGATCTCTTACATTTTTTAAGCTCTCAGCAATGGCTGCAGGCGCAGACAAATGAACTAAGCTTTTATCCGCGTCATACATAGTGCGAACCGTATCTTGGTAAGAAAGACCAAGACGTAACGGGTTATCTTCAATAGGTTGAAGATTACGGTTCATCGTCCCAAATCGTCCGTCTGCAGCTTGTTCGTGCAGTGCTAGCAAGCCTTTTAAACACGCTTGTAACGATTGACCCATTTCTTGTGACAGGAAATGCATCCGTTGAACATCTTGTTCATTCGTTATACGAACACCAAGCCCTTCTAGCATTGGACCCGTTAATAAGTGTTGCCCGTGTCCACCATGGTTATTTGACGGCGTAGGCGATGATTCATTTTGCAAACTCTTGGCCACTTCTTGCTCGAGAAGTCCTAGCTCTTTTTCGTCCATTGGCTTCATCTCATTTTCTATCGGCTTGGAAGGAGTATGTGATGCCATATTCGCTGGCTGTGCATCCAATACTTGTTGATCTGACTTGTTACTGGTGGCCTGGTTTTTTTTCTGACCGAATCCAAAAATACGCTTCAATCGCACAGAGGCAGACATGACATCTTCGCTGTCGGCCTGAGGCGTAAACGAAGGTTGCTTTTCAACCAAGTTTTTCTTTGAAATCAGATTACCCGTTTCACTGATCTGCTCGGCTGGTTCACCATCCAATAACCAGTTTGATCCTTGGATATGTGTCGATGCCTCTAGCTCGGCCAAGGGATCAATAGGCGCTGATACATCTTCAAGCTCGGGCTCGTCATCGACTGGTTCATGACCATTCGCTAACAAATCTGTGTGGTTAGAATCAAAAAGCGTATCAATATGTCCAGCGTCAACCTCTTCGTTTTTTCCGGTTAACACGCGTATCTCATATGGGCCAATTTGCATTTCATCTTTATGTGCTAAACGTGCTAATTGCCCTTTACCAAGCGGCATATCGGTACCGTTAACAAAGGTCTGTCCACACTCATCACGCACACAAAAAGCACCATCCACCATTAAGATCTCACAATGCAAATCATGCACGCGTCCTAAACGATCTTTTAATCGCCAATGCACTGCGGGCGATGCGCCAATGGTGCCACCAGATTCCACAAAACGAATCTGTGCCGACAAACCAGATTCTAAGGTTTGCGCGTTTGCGACTACGAGTGTTATGCCGTTTTGATGTTGTGAGACCATCGTTATTGCCTTACCTGAATTAATACACGCTTATCTTGCAGCTCTTCGCCAAGGAAAGATGTCCATCCCAGCGCTATGTGTTGCCCCAGCTGAAGAGCAGGTGTTTCTTCATCTGTCATCGACAACTCCAAATCAAATGCCATCTGCTCACGCAGAATAAATTCAACTAACTTACACAAAGGCTGATACTCTTTACCGACCGGTAAAAAATCATTAAAACGCTCTCGTGTCAGATCTTTGATACAAATAACGAACTTTCCATTGCAATCAAAAACCGACTCTCCAATCACAGTGTCTTCACCAAGGCGACCATTCATACAGCCAAGAGACATCTGTTGCTCTTTCGCAATCTTTACCTTGCGCGTTACCCATTGGCGGATCTCTACATGTTCAAGATCAAAACAGTGCGCGATGATGCCAGCAACCACTGTCGGTGATCGGCTTCGCCCCGCTAACGTCCCGGCATAAGCCAACATTTTGCACCAGTTTATCGGGGTGTCCCCTCTTAACTGGGGATCACCCAGCCCAACAAGCGCGAATAACTGTGCCGAAAACTGATCTTCCGCACCTGGCTGAAACCTGACGTAATAGCGGTATTTGCGCCATATGCGATAGACCAATGCGATCAATCGGTTATTAAAAAAGTCCAAGAAGGGTCTTTTAATTCCTCCTGGCTCTTCATGTAGCAGTTGCTCTGTAATGAATGCCGGCAGTGGCGATTGTGAGCCCGCAAGTCCTAAAAAGTTCGTAAGCATCACTGTGTGATCATTCACTTGATCCAGCGATGCTATATCTGATGCAGCAAACCCAAGACTCGGATTTGCACTAAACACTAACTGGCACTCGCGCTCCCATTCTTCTTCCTCTGGGTTAAGCCCTTTATGCTTTTGCAAAAGCTCTACTAATTGGAAGAAGCTATACACTCGCGCATCTTTTACGAGATCAGCGGTACTCATTTCTGTTTCTTCTAAATGAGTGGTTGCTTCCCGACTCTCGTCTGCCATGTATAGCTCTCATTATTCGTTGTGTTGATGACGGTGAGCTCATGAAAAGAATTAATGCTCGCATACAACGAGAAAAAGTGGCTGAGTACCGTTCCAAATAAATATAAATCGCCTTCAGAACCAAACCCGTCTTGATTAAGATAAATCGTCGACTGTAAGCCACGGACAGGCATTCCTCTCAATAGCTTATCCATTGGCTTTGATTGAATGTTTTCAATCGCGTTTAGCCGCTTCTTACCTACTCGCTCTGCTTGACGATCGACAAGCGCACGGAAATCATACGCTTTTAATACACAGCTAAGTGCATCTTTGGATAACAATGACAAATAATTGAGCGATAAATTAGAAATCAACATCCATAATAAACTGCCATCTAGCACAGGACGGAGTGATTGAGTTGGAATGGTGATATTCTCGAATTCTGCAAATGGTGGTGAGCTATCCGTTGGACACGATATATCACCGACGCCTAACTCCAAAGGTAACTGTCTATTCGTACAAGTCAGCTTAATCGAAACAGCTTCATCGACGTCCACGGATGTCGATTCGTCCCCTCGAATGAAAGAGATAAAAGAATCGAATCCATCACCACGAATACTGTCTTTGACACGCGCTCGGTAATAGAGTGTCTCGCGGTTACGCACGCGCTCAACTTCATGCTGGAAGCTTTCAAATGGCGTATAAGTCCGCTTTTGACCGCGAATAGGCTGGCCATCAATAATCTTGTCTTGTCGCCCAGTGACACTATCAATACTAAACACTTCATAGTGAGCCGGTTTATTACTCGACGGGATCACCTTGTACTCAGTGTTTTTCCCCGTTAAATCAATAGGGTCTGCATCATGATTGAATAAGTTAATAATGGGTGTGCAGTAAAGCTGAAAACTCTCAGGTCTGACTCTGACATCCGATGGCAAGGTTTTAGAGAGATGCAGCTGCACCGTAAACTGTCCATATACATTACTCGGTATGGCTTTATCTAACCCCCCGATGTCAACAAAGTGAAACGCCTCTGGAAATGACAAATACTCCTGCAGCACACGATAACCATCATAAACATTTTGCGGATATGGCAATAAAGCATCGCCGGCGTTAAATCCAACAGATGAAAACGCATCACGTGGTAACGAAAATGCTGTTCCATCAACATGCACAGTTACCTTCTCTAGATGATGACTCAACCACAGATAGAGCATTTGCGCGCTATATTTGTCTCCGCCAATATAAAAGCGCAGTTTATTAATGTTGGCATCTCGTACCGACATATCACCACTGAGCGTCATCTGTAGCTGTATTGTCGTCGCCTCGCGCGTATGTTCAGCATGAACGCTGGAGCAAGAAAGCGGGTAAAGATCAACGTCACGGCAAGTTTGAAAGCGACACTGAGTTTCCATAGCAGACTTACTATCAAGCTCAGTCCCTTTCACCACAGTTTGCTTTTCACTGAGACTTTCTTCTGGTTTGAATTGCGCAATACACATGCTAGGGACTGGCCGTAAATAATTGGGCCAAAGCATATTAATGATTGAGTGAGTTAACTCTGGGAAGTCATCATCCACTTTTTCGCGCAACTTGCCCGTTAAGAACGCAAATCCCTCTAGTAACCGCTCTACATCAGGATCGGTGTGTCGACCGTGTAAGAAGCGAGCCAGTTGGGGATGCAGTTCAGTAAAAGCTTTACCTTGCTCTTTCAAGAACGCGAGTTCTTCTCGAAAATACTTGTCTTTCGTCATGCGATTTACAACACCCGATATTGGCGGTTCTGGTCTAAAAACAAGCTAAGTTGAACTTTCTCGTGCAGCGCTTCACTGTTGACGGTAGCAACAATATTGAACCGCAACATTAACGGTGAATGCGGATCAAAGTCTGATGTCACCAGGATATTTGTTAGCCGCGGTTCATATCTCTCTAAACAGTCTTTGATCGCGAGTTTCACTCTGAGCGATAAGTCTAAGCTTTCGAGTGTCGCATCGTTGAAATCAATCAGACCGAGTTCAGGAGAGCTTTGCGCCCCGCCAATACGTGTATTCAGCACATTGGCAATATTGCGTTTGATCGATCTCACCACGTCTGGGCTACTCGGCCCCTGAGTGACAGATACAGGTTTAGCGCCGGCTTCAAGACGCTCCAAGAAGCCGACACCAAATGCACTGTCTTCTAGCGCAACGTATGCCATGATTACTGATCAAGCCTACCAACAAGAGACAGTTCAAAGTTCGCGCCCATATATTTGAAATGAGGACGAACGGCCAAAGACACCTGATACCAGCCAGGGTTACCCTCAACGTCAGTCACTTCAATCTTGGCAGCGCGAAGTGGTCGACGACTACGTACATCTGCTGGTGGGTTTTCTTGGTCAGCGACATATTGTTTGAGCCAAGTATTCAACTCTCGCTCCAGATCTTGACGTTCTTTCCAAGAACCAATTTGCTCTCGTTGTAGCACTTTGATGTAATGCGCCAAGCGATTAATAATCATCATGTAAGGTAGCTGTGTACCGAGCTTATAATTGGTTTCCGCTTCTTTACCTTCTTTGGTGTTTGGGAACACCTTCGGTTTTTGGATTGAGTTGGCAGAGAAGAAAGCAGCGTTGTCGCTACCTTTACGCATGGTCAAGCCAATAAATCCCTCTTCGGCAAGCTCAAATTCTTTGCGGTCAGTGATCAACACTTCCGTCGGGATTTTGGATTGTAGTGCGCCCATCGATTCATAAACATGAACCGGAAGGTCTTCTACTGCACCACCGCTTTGTGGCCCAATAATATTTGGACACCAACGATATTTAGCAAAGCTATCCGTTAGACGCGTTGCAAATGCAAATGCGGTGTTCCCCCAAAGGTAGTGTTCATGAGCTTGGCTAACGTTCTCGTGATACACGAAAGATTTGATCGGATTTTCGGTTGGATCGTACGGAACACGCAACAAGAAGCGCGGTGCAGTCAGACCCAAATAGCGTGCATCTTCAGATTCACGAATTGAGCGCCACTTTGTATATTTAGGGCTTTCAAAGATGGACTTGACATCTTTAATGTTTGGCAGCTCTTCGAACGACTCAATACCAAAAAATTCAGGTCCAACACTTGAGATGAATGGCGCATGGGCCATCGCACCTAGCGCACCCATGTATTGAAGCAACTTCATATCTGGCGTTGATGGGGTGAAGGCATAGTTACCAATAATGGCACCCGTTGGCTCACCACCGAATTGACCGTAACCTGATGAGTAGACGTGCTTATAGAGACCTGATTGCGTTGTTTCAGGCGCAAACTCAAAGTCATCTAGCAACTCATCTTTGGTCACATGCAAGATGTCAACTTTGTTGTTCTCGCGAAAATCCGTCCGATCGACAAATAATTTAAGTCCACGCCATGCCGATTCCATTTCTTGGAAAGACGTGTCGTGCAATATTTCGTCCATTTGAGCACTGATCTTTTTGTCAAGCTCAACAAGCATTTGATCAACAAGTGCTTTGTTAACAGGCTCTTGGGTTTGATCGTTGCCAACGAGGTTTTCGATGAAGGCGGCGACACCTTTCTTTGCGACATCATAGCCTTCTTCGCTAGGCTCAATACGCGTTTGCGCCATTATTTCGTCAAGTAAGCCACCTTCCTTGACTTCAGGAGACTCTACGACTGATTCACTTGTAGACATGTTTCTATTTCCTAAGGCTTAAGTTACTACTGGTTTGAATCAATTACTCTTTCGGAGCGTCATCATCGCTACTGACAATACTTAGCTCAGCAAGCAACTTCTCACGGGACTCTTCAGAGTTAAGCAGCTCCTGTAAGCGATCACGGAATGCTGGAATATTGCCAAGAGGACCTTTTAACGCAACCAAGGCTTCACGAAGCTCTATTAGTTTTTTGAGCTCGGGAACTTGAGCTGCAACAGAGTCAGGCGCAAAATCATTCATTGATTTAAAAGACAGCTCAACAGGCAGTTCAGCGTCTTTATCATCAGTAAGTTGATTTTTTACAGTGGTGGAAAGATGTAAATTACTTTCACGCATTACATCTTCAAAATTGTTTTTGTCGACTGATACTGTCGCACGCTCTTCAACCGGCGTATCTTCAGTGTGACCTTTAAAATCACCAACAACCAAGGTTTTAAGTGGCAGCTCTACTTCCGCTTGCTGGTCACCCGTTGCAGGTACGTACTTGATATTTATGCGCTCTTTTGGCGCAACGCTTCCTTCTTTGGACACTTTGAACCCTCGATACCTTCACCAAAATGGCAGCACAGCCAGGAATGATCCTGCCACGCTGGAC
>NZ_MUFH01000269.1:0-3379 GCF_001996115.1 Salinivibrio sp. MA427 | reverse complement strand
GTCTAAGCGCGTCTTTGATGGCTTAAACGCATGTGGTTATACTTACTGCACCGGTAATATCATGGCGACCAACCCCGAGTGGCGTAAAACGCTGAAACAATGGGAGCAATGCTTTGCCGATTGGATAGATAATCCTAGCCCGCGTTCACTGCTCGACAGTAATATTTTCTTCGACTTGGATGGGGTGCATGGACGCCAAAAAGCGATTATTGCGACGGGCGCGACGACCCACGAAAGCTTTAAGTTGCTCGGCCCAGTTCGTGCGACCATGCACCCCATCCAAGTCGAAGAAAATATTACTGTCGAGCAGTGAACGCGGGCTAGGATTATCTATCCAATCGGCAAAGCATTGCTCCCATTGTTTCAGCGTTTTACGCCACTCGGGGTTGGTCGCCATGATATTACCGGTGCAGTAAGTATAACCACATGCGTTTAAGCCATCAGAGACGCGCTTAGACAGGGCTTCAAAATACGCATTGTGTTGGCCATGATCGTAGTTGTCATCAAGGATAATTGCGTTGTCTTGGTCGGTAACAATCAGCTGCTCATCACGCGCCATAGAGCCCATCGCCAAAAAGCAATAAGGCACAGGCGGCTCACCCAACTCTTCTTCGGCAAGCTCTAAAAGACGCTGCTTAAAACTGCGTCCAATCACCGACAGTGCCGAGCCAATCATATGCGAGTTGGCATCTTCATTGACCATGCGTACAAAGCAATCTTTGACCTGCTTAGATAAGATCACCAAATCCTCGACCGACTGCTGACGGAAAATACTCGCCACCAAGAACAAGCTGTTTTGCGACTCGTAGCGTGCAATATCAGACAAGGCAACCACACCAATCGGCTTACCGTGCTGTAGCACCGGCACATGGTGCAAGTTGGAGCGCAGAATGGTCAGCATGGCCTCAAAAATATACGCATTATGATCCAAGGTAATCAACTGTGGCGACATGATCTCCTGAACCGGCGTTTCATAAGGCAAACCTTCTGCTAACACCCGGTTACGCAAGTCTCGATCAGTAATAATCCCCAGTACCGGTTTTAGCCCTGTTTCTGGATTGGGCTCATCACCCATGACCAAAATCGATGAAACGGTTTCTTGCGACATCACTTGCGCGGCATATTGCACGGAGTCAGTACTGGCAATCATCACCGGGTCGCGAATAATCAGTTTCTTCACTTTGGAGGTGGTGAGATCATTGGCTTCATTGTGGCTTGATACCGCTTGGCGCAAGCGTGTTCTATCTTCCACCTCGACAAAATCGGCAAAATGCTCAAAATCATCAAACAAGCGATTAAACGTGGCTTCCGGAATAAAATAGATCAAAGTGTCTTCAATCGCTTTCGCTGGCATCCGCACACGATTGTTCATCAATAGACCCATTTGGCCAAAAATGTCGCCCTCGGATATGCGGTTATACAGGGTGCCATTACGGCGAAACAGCTCGACAGCGCCGCTACGCATGATCGCCAAGTCGTGAATTTCATCACCGTAAGCAAAAATATCGGTGCCTGCACGGAAATAACTGATCTCAATGCTGGTTGCCACTTCTGCGACCACCTCTTCGGGCATTGAATCAAATGGGGCGTACTGTGCAAGAAATGTTGCAATCTCGATTTGTTCAGCTTCCATAGCGCTCACCTAAACGTGCGATAATATCGTGGTAGGACACAGTGAATCAGAATGTCCGTTCGCTGTGACACAGTGTGCCGTATCACTTGCCATAAAAAAAGGCAGCCTCGAAAGCCTGCCTTTTCTATCTTAGCTAACTATCAAGCAGTTAGCACACTTCTTTATTTTGCACGCGGCTCAGAAGCAAGGCCTTTAAACAAGGAGAGCGTCGCCACCAGCAAGACCACCGCGAACGGGAAGCCCGTCGAAACCGCCATTGCCTGTAACGCAACAAGCCCGCCGCCGAGGATCAGTGCGATCGCGACCAGGCCTTCGAAGGTTGCCCAGAAAACGCGCTGCGATACCGGTACGTCCATTTTCCCGCCTGCCGAAATGGTATCTAGCACCAAAGAGCCGGAGTCAGACGAAGTTACAAAGAAGACAATGACCAAGATAAYACCGATAAACGAGGTGATCTCTGCTAACGGCAACCCTTCTAGCATGGCAAACAAGGTCAGCGACAACTCTGCGTCAACCACTGCGGTATACCCTTCATTGACGAACTGGTTAATCGCGGTGCCACCAAATGAAGTCATCCATGGGGACCAAGAAATCCACCATGCCCAATAGAACGCGGTCCAACCTTGGGTAAAGTTGGCATCCTCTCGGCCAAATGGCATAGCCAGCGCCGGCAGGTTCTGTAAATACGCCCCGAGGTTACCAAAGAAGCCGGTCAGAATCGCTAACGTTGGCCCGACGATAATCACGAAAAGGAGGAGTAAGAACGCCAGGCCTAGGTTGATCTCAGATAAACGCTTTACCCCTTTATCCACACCTGCTACGACCGAAAAGATCGCCAACGCAGTAATGCCGATCACCAGCAAGACTTCAGTGGTGGCCCCCAATGGTGTATCAAACAAATAATGCAAACCACCGGATGCTTGTGATGCACCAATGCCAAGCGAAGTAGCAAGACCAAAGAGCGTCGCGACGATAGCTAAGATATCAATCACGTGACCGGTCCAGCCCCAAATACGCTCACCAAACAGCGGATAAAATACCGACCGAATGGTCAAAGGAAGCCCTTTGTTATAAGCAAACAATGCCAAGCCGAGTGCTAATACGGCATAAATCGCCCAAGGGTGTAAGCCCCAGTGAAAAATGGTTGCCGACATCCCCAGCCGACGCGCGGCTTCGGTATCACCGGCAGCAGCCCCCAAAGGTGCCCAATCGGTACGTAGACCATCAGTACCCGTTGCGGTCCCTTGTAACGCCGTTTGGAAATGGGTTAGTGGCTCAGAGACACCATAAAACATCAAACCAATGCCCATACCGGCGGCAAAAAGCATCGCGAACCAGCCAGCATAGCCGTAATCCGGTTTGGCCTCAGTGCCCCCTAGCCGCACCTTGCCTAGTGGTGAGACAATTAGCACCAAGCAAGCGATGACAAAGACGTTACCAGTTAAAAGAAAGAACCAGTCGAGATTTGCGGTTAACCAAGCGCGCATCTGCTCAAAAATCGGGGCCATTTGGTTTTGGAAAGCCAACGTCACAAACACAAAGGCCATAATCACCAAACCCGCGACCATAAATACACGGTTATGAATATCAAAGCCAAACGGGCCAAACTTGAGGGCAACGTTGTCCTGACCGACCTGATAATCGGTGTCGATCGGGTTCACCTTCCCGTCCGGTGTCATCATATCTTCATGGCTTTTATCGCTCACACGTAAACTCCTTACTCCGTCTACTCGGCAACCTGTCATT
>NZ_MUFH01000268.1:0-3421 GCF_001996115.1 Salinivibrio sp. MA427 | reverse complement strand
GAATTATTTTTAATGATTGTGGATCAGTGAAAGCTTCGTACCGCTAGCACATGCGCTAACATGCAACCTCCTCCATCTGCCTACGCCCTCCTCCGTTAGTAACAAAATTGTGAATAAGCGCAGTTTCGCTTGCTGTTTTAATCCAGGTAGTGTGATCGTCGCAACGTGACAACGTCGGTCAAGACAATGTGGTGTGCGCTGGATCGGCTTAAGCTGATCGTTCAAATTAGCTCTCTCCCCCTCCTGATCTCCTCCTTATTGCAAGCGTTACAAGCGCAAATAAGGAGGATGTGCCTGTTGTCTATTTGAGCAACACTAGAAACTCTGATCGTCACCGTCGGCGCGCGTTATCTGTTGTGTCATTGCTCGCTAGCACGACACCCATCGTCACGCCGCCCGACGACCTCCGAATTTTTTCTTTGTGCGGAAAGTGATTATGAAAAAATTGCGTCACCTCTCTATCAGCCAACGAATCAGCCTAACGGCCTCTGCAATCGTGTTAGTCGGTCTGGGTTTGGTCAGCACCATCTCTCTTTCAACGCTGAATACCAGTCAATCAGCAATGTCATCTCAGGTGACAGAGAATGTGAAGCGGGATCAGGTGATAAAAATGCAGAATCGGGCAACAGCACTCAGTGAAGAGATTCATGCCTACATCGCTTCTCCGCTCGATACGGTGCGAACCATTGCTCAGATATATACGTCAGAAGCGGAGAAGAATAAGTCATCGCGGATCCTCGATCGTGATGATATTCCTAGGATCATGTATTCGATTTTGAAACGTCAGCCTGAGTGGCACAACATCTATACCGAGTGGCAAAAAAACGTCTTAGGGGCCGATGCCTTTTATTATGGCGACCCAACCAGTGCAGCGGATGGACGCTATGTACCGTCTGTATCGGTGGATGAGAACGGAGAAATGCGTCTTCAAGCCGCTCAAAACTTTTCAGAATCCAACCCTTGGTATCAGTGCCCGGTGAACACACAAAAAGATTGTATTACTGATCCAAGAACGGCTCAGATTAATGGTAAGACGCAAACGGTGTTCGATGTGACAACTCCCGTTTTTCGCTTTGATAAAACGGTTGCTATGGTGGGAAGTACGCTCAAGACCTCGCAAATCCAATCACTCTTAGCCAAACGTGCCGATAATGACGGGGAACTATTTGTTATCAGTCAAGATGGTCGGATTGTGGCTAGTACCGATCAGCACGTTCAACATGGCGCTGCGGTCTCAGGACTTTCCTCTCCTGCTTACCAACCACTTTCTAACCTTCTAAGCCAGAACGCAACAAACCAATTCAAGCAAACCGATTCGCACTTTTACGTCTCGCAACCCATTGAGTTTGGCAATATGACCAAGACCTGGTCGGTGATGATTGTGACCCCTATATCTGCTGCTATGGCACCGGTGACGCAACTCAATCAAATGATGACCGAGGCCGAGACGCATATCCAAAACACCATCTATCTGGTAAGTGGTATCGTGCTGATTTTGGCGTTTATCATCATTCAAGTCGTCATCAAACGCCAATTGGCGCCGTTAACCAGTGTTGATCACTCCATTCAGGCGATTGCGCAAGGCGGTGGGGATTTAACTCAGCGTTTATCCGTCACGGGTAAAACCGAGATTGATAGTATCAAACAGTCAGTCAATCAGATGCTGGATGCGCTACAGTCGATGGTTGGCCAAATTCAGCAAGCAGGTGGACGCTTATCGGATACTTCAACGACGGCTAACCATGCGATCACCGATGCGCATCAAGCGCTATCTGAAAATACGGAGACCTTGCATCAAGCGGCGACGGCCATGGAACAACTAACAGCAACGTCCAAAGATGTGGCAACCAACTCTGAAGCCTCCAAAGAGAAAAATGCCGCGGTGGTGTCGTCACTGAATCAATGTATGGATAATGTGACCAACAACGTAGCGCGCAATCAAACAGCGAACAATGATCTACAAAAAGCCAACAGTTTTGTCAGCGAAGTCAAAGCCAGTGGTAGCGATATTGCCGCACTCCTCGATGATATTCGTGGCATTTCGGATCAAACGAACTTATTGGCGCTCAATGCCGCGATTGAGTCAGCACGCGCCGGTGAAGCTGGCCGAGGATTTGCGGTGGTCGCTGACGAGGTACGCGCGTTAGCCCAGCATTCACAAAAGTCTGTCGATCAAATCGTATCGACGCTTGAAACATTCAACCAACTATTGACGGATATTGAAGCGGTTATCCAGCAAGGTGAGCGCGGTGCCGCAGAGGGTTATCAAGCGAGTGTCTCCGTTCAGCAGACCTTAAACGAGATTGTTGATTTGGTACACCAGCTCGGCGATATCAATTATCAAACCGCAGGCGCAGCCGAGGAGCAAAGTGCCGTTTCGCAGCAAGTGGCCGAAAATATCCAAGCCCTTTCACAACGTATAGAGCAAACCTTATCGCTCAGTGAGCAAGCACAAGGCGCAAACCATACGCTGAACCAAGAAGCCACCACCATCCGTCAGCTGGTCGAGACGTTCAAAGTCTAATCCGGCACTCTGTCTTGATCGCAAAAAGGGCACCATTTGCAGGTGCCCTTTTTATTTGCTGTCTAGAATCGCTATGTGATGAAACGTCACTGCAAAGCTCGATTACTGCCGATCTAACTGTGCTTTCATCGCTTCACGAAAGACTTGATCAGCGTCGGCAATACCCAATTGCTCAGCATCACGCAGCAATCCCATTGCTTTGTCGACATCGTTGTCTGCAATCGCGGTTCGAATAGCCTGGTGGTAAAAATTCACGCTTTCTTTTTGCGGACGTTCAGTGTTGGAGAGCACTGGCAGCACAGTAGACGGATCATCAGTACGTGCTCCCAAGGCGGTTGCCTCAATTGAAAGCTTCCCGGTTAAAGCGCGCGGAACTTGAATATCGCCTACCTCTGGAAAGTAATTCCCTCTTCCCTCTGCGTCTAGTTTCGCTGGATGACTGACCGCCACCGTTTCATTAAGTTTATCTTTATCAGTAAAAACAACCAAGTAGAGCGCACTGTCACCTATTTGTGGATGGACTTTAATATTACCTTGCAAACGGTTTCCATCAGCTAGACGGGGCTTTAGATAAACCAAACCTTGATCATCAAGCTCAGCACGAATATCGCCAGACTGATTAATCACTTTGGCACTTGGGACAAAAACACTATCGTTTATTTCTGTCTCGATATTGACATCCAATCCATTTTTTACCATGGGTAATTCAAAAATAACGCCAGGGCTATCAATGCTATGGATATCGAGCGTTTGTGTTTGCGCGGTCACCGCTAACTTGATCTCTTGATCCATTTCTAACGGCAGTTTTTTCGCTTGTTGAATCTGCGTCACTGCCTTTCCTATAGGTGCAACCTGATATTGGTCATCAACGCTCGTCGAGCACCCATTAAGTAATAA
>NZ_MUFH01000267.1:0-3422 GCF_001996115.1 Salinivibrio sp. MA427 | reverse complement strand
ATTAGTAAGTTGGTGCAAAAGCGGATGGCGGCCGATCCTGCCTTATCAAGATTATTCACCACCACTGGCAAAGAGCCACAACAAACGTGTGGTGACTATAAAGATGCCACCGGACATCGCGGCATGGTGAGTTTAGCCAGTCTCCCTGTCTCCATTTTGGTCAATAGTTATGACTTAATGCGGATACGTGGCGTGGTCAGTGCTGACCGTTTCGTGACTACCGTCCAAGAGATGTTAGACATGGCACGCAGCCTTGCCGATGGTGAGGTCGCGCATATTCCCATGTTTGTAGGATTTCGTAATGCGGCGCTCACGAATTTGGCCGAACTCGATACCAAATGGGGCAGTGTACGGCGCTACACCCCGGGTATTGCTGAATATGTCTTACAAGCAGCGGGGCTAATGGCGCAGCGCCGGAATAATGGCTTTATGTTAGAGTCTGGCTACGCATTTGCGATCAACTTTGGCGACTTTCTTGAAGACGATGATTGGCCCGAGGAGGTTCTGGATGCCGAGGGCGAGCAGCAAACTACCGAGCTGAATATCATTTTATGCATGGCGCTTTGTTATCTTGGCCAACATAAGGCATTTGTCGCGCCAGAGTGGGTGTGGCGTATTGATCCCTTTTCATTGGACAACCGACGACAAGATTTTAGCACCGTAGCGGAAACCAGCGATCCTGTGGCAATTGGTGATGAAGACTTAGTGGATATTGAGCGTTGGAGCATGCTGGTGGATGATACCGATTCCAGCGGGATTCGATTGGCCATGTCTCGCCTCTATGCGGCAGCAAAAAAACCGGTCACACAAGATGCCTTGATGGATGTGATTATTGCGTTACGCAATATATTTGCTGCCAGTGAAGACATTGTCCCGATAAAAGCGGCGCTGACGCATATTGTCGAGCAAGAGACGGATCTTGCTATGATTGATCAGCTTGCCGAGGATTGGCGTGCCTTGTTAACTGGGGAGTTTGATGACGATCCTGAGACCATCCGTGAAAAAGTCTATCAATGCGTCCAGCTGTGTTTAACCTGTTTACGTCATTTCTACGTGCATGCCCCGATGCTGATGACTCGCCCCGACCGGCTGAGCTATCTGTGCGAACACGATGTCACGCAATCAAAGGTGAATCCTTAGCGATCTCAAAGAATCTCAGTGATTTTTACGGGTTCGACCTCATACCTGGCGAACTTGGTTTATGCTTACAGTGATCACGCTGCCATACTCTCAGCTAAGAAGTCGAAAAGGAGAGGCTTTTGACCAAACAAATATTGATCACCGATGAYTCTGCCCTGGCGCGCAAACAGCTATCTCGAACCTTGCCTCAAGACCTCGATGCTGACGTGCACTTTGCTGAAAACGGTAAAGTGGCACTCGACGTGCTTAACAGTCAGCCGATCGACATCATGTTTCTAGACTTGACCATGCCAGAATTAGACGGTTATCAAACGTTAGAGGCTATGCAAAAAGCGGGCATGACCACTCCGGTTGTGGTGGTGTCGGGTGATATCCAGCCATTAGCACAGCAGCAAGTGTTGGAGCGAGGCGCGAAAGACTTTGTTAAAAAGCCGATTAGTCGCGAGCGGGTCGATGCGTTAATCAAAGCCTATTTGCCTAATACATCCACTTTAGATACTCAGCGTGCGCAAACGTCGCACGAAAAACTGAGCCGTCGTGATATTTATATGGAAGTCGTGAACATTGCCATGGGCCAGGCGGCGGATAAACTCGCCCGGCACTGCGGTGTGTTTGTCCATATGCCTTTGCCACAAGTGAATGTGTTTGAGGTGACTGAATTAACCATGACGATTCGCCATTTGGCCCAGTCCAACACCATGAATGGGGTGTGCCAAGGCTTTAGCGGTGAAGGGATCGCTGGTGAAGCGCTGATGTTGATCAGTGACTCGAGTATTACGGAAATGATCCAACTGCTCGACTACCCAGACGACGGATCGGTGGATAATGAATTAGAGCTCCTTGTGGATGTGAGCAACATTTTAATCAGCGCTTTTCTCCGCGGACTGGGCGATCAGGCGGCATTAGAGTTTTCGCAAAGCTATCCGGCCTTACTTGGACAACATGCTGACGTTGACCAATTGATCTCGGCGATGAAGGGATCATGGAAGCGAACAGTGACCATTGAGGTCAGTTATCAGATTGATAGTACCGAGATAAAATGCGATCTTCTATTGCTGCTGTTGGATGAATCACTGCCGCTACTGGATGCCAAGTTAGCGTACCTGATGGATGAGGAGTAATGGAATGAGCACACAAGATTTTGATCAATTCCATTGGATGCTAGATATGGTGCAGCATATCGATATGGGATTAATCGTACTCGATCGCGATTTTCACATCCAAATGTGGAACGGATTTATGATCCACCATAGCGGTAAACATGCGAAAGATGTACAAGGCCGTTCGCTGTTCGACGTGTTTCCCGAGATCAATGCGTCCTGGTTTCGCGCCAAGTCTCAGCCGGTTTTCGAATTACGGTGTCGCAGTTTCATTGTTTGGCAACAGCGACCTTATTTGTTTCGCTGCCGTCATGTGCGCCCGATTACCGGACAGTTACCGTTTATGTACCAAAATATCACCATGCATCCGATGGCCAATACGCGTGGTGAAGTGAATCATATGTTTATTTCGATTCAAGATGTGACCAATGAGGCATTAGCAAGTCAAAGCCCTAAAGCTATAGCGTCATCATAGAGAAAGTACTGCGCGTCATCATAGCGAAAGTATTGGTTGCGACTCGGTTTTTTAGATAAGCCTTATTTGTGTTTTTGAGATAGAGCGAGCTTTTAACGTCAAATCGTGTCTCGTTTGGGATCACAGTACGCAAAAATGCCGCCGTTTAATGTCCTTTTTGCATAATACATGGCGGCGTCCGAGCAGCTTAATAACGACTCAAACGATTCACCATGTTCAGGGTAACAGGCAATACCTATGCTCGCTGAGAGTGTGACTTCTTGATTGTTATTGACATGAAAGGGCTGGCTTAAACCGGCAATTATTTTTTCAGCCACGCGCCCCGCGTCATCTGGATGGCTGGTGTATTCGAGCAATACGGCAAATTCATCGCCACCAAGGCGAGCAAGCGTATCAGAATTGCGAATACTACTACTCATGCGTTTTGTGGTTTCCACGAGTACGCTGTCACCTGCGTCATGGCCGTAGGTATCGTTWATTGCTTTAAAGCCGTCTAAATCAATAAAAAGTAAAGAAAAGTGCGCACCTTGCTGCCGAGCTTGGACCAGTGCTTGGTCGGCGCGTTGTTTGAATGCCATTCGATTGAGGGCACCTGTTAAGGTATCTGTATGGGCCATGTGTTCAAACTGCAGGTACAAACGCTTGGTTTCGTTAATATCCTGGTGTGTACCAACCATCCGGACTGGATTATGGCTCCGATCCCACTC
>NZ_MUFH01000266.1:0-3446 GCF_001996115.1 Salinivibrio sp. MA427 | reverse complement strand
GTACCGCGGCACTGGATAAGCCAATGATGATGCCTATCCAAAACCCATGCGCGCCCATGGCTGGGACGAGCCAATCTGTCATTCCGAGTACATAGCCAAGCGGCAAGCCCAAACCCCAGTATGCGATCAGAGTGCGCTGGAAAATGGCACGCATATCTTTGTAGCCACGCAGGGCACCAGCCGCGACCACTTGAATGGCGTCGGTGATCTGATACACCGCGGCCAATAACATCAGTGATGACGCCAACGTTGCCACGTCTGGGTTATCGGAATACAGGGCGATAATTGGATCGCGCAGCCAAACGGTCAGTAGCGCGGTAATAACAGCTGTGCTCACCCCCAGCCAAATCCCAATTTTGGCGGAGTTGCCTGCTCCCTCGGTGGTGCGCTTGCCCAGCAGGTGGCCGACACGAATACTGACGGCGACACCCAAACTCATGGGTAACATGAAAATCATGGTGGAGAAGTTAATGGCCACTTGGTGCGCTGCGACGGTAATAGAGCCAAGTGGTGCGATTAAAATGGCAATCGCCGCAAATAAGGTCACCTCAAAAAACAGCGAAGCAGCGACTGGGAACCCGAGTCGAAAGAGGCGGATTTGCTCTTTGAGTGCTGGCGCGTAAAGCGAGGCAAAAAGCTGAAGACCACTGAGTTTTTTGCTCACTGCCACATATAACGCCATAAGGATAGCCATGATCCAATACACCAACGCGGTAGCGACACCGCACCCCACGCCGCCGAGCTCTGGCGCGCCGAGTTTGCCGTATACAAACATCCAGTTGAGTGGAATGTTTGCCGCAAGCCCGATAAAGCCAATGACCATTGCGGGAATGGTGAGCGACATTCCCTCGCATAAGTTACGAATGGATTGGAACACCAAGAAAGCCGGTACCGCCCAGATTACCGCATGTAAGTAACCGATGGTTTTTTCAGTTAGCGCTGCTTCCACATCCATGAGATTAATAATAAAACCGGCTTTATAAAGAATAAGCCCAATGGGTATGCTCAACAGCAATGCCATATACAGACCTTGCTGAAATTGAAACGGGATCGCAGTGGCTTTGCTCGCCCCATTAAGTTGCGCAATCATAGGGACCATGGCCATTAGCAGGCCAATCCCAAACAAGATTGCAGGCATCCATATACTCGAGGCAACCGCCACGGCGGCCATATCGGTGGCGCTATATCCGCCCGCCATGACGGTATCGACAAACCCCATCGAGGTTTGCGCTATTTGGGCAATAAAAACAGGCACACTGAGCCGAATAATGGCTCTTGCTTCATCATGGTATTGCTGCACGTTGGCCTCAACATGTTTAAGTGAAAGGGAGGGAGGAATCGATTGCGCGCAATTATACGTGCCAGGAGGCGCGAAAAGGAAGCAAAAGCCGTGTCAATTTTGCATCCCGAACGAGAGCAAACAATGATGACACAAAGAATAGCCCATCAAGACAATGCGACCCTGATACGAGTCGCGTCGGTTAGCTTTGTGTTTGCACTTGGTGATAACGTTACACTGATTTATGGCGCTGCATTCAGTGGGCGTTATAGGGTGCGTGGGCTAAAAAATTTGCTCGTCATCCGCATCGACAAATAAGTTAACGGTTTTATGCAACTCGTCGATTTGCATGTTGTAGTGCACCGCATTGCAGCAGTTGGGACAATCTTCATAAAACTCTTGATTGCCGCCACTGAGATCCAGTGTGAGATCAATACGGTGTCCACAGTGCGGGCAGCTTACTAGCCGGTCAGTTATATCATCCATCGTCACAGCCCTTCTTTTATGACAAAGCGGTTACTGTCAGTATAGATGAGGATCGTAAGATGAATAAATGATGAGCGCTGCTCTAAAAGGTAGCATTAACTACTGTACGCGCTTAATGCCACCCAGGAGACGATCGCTAAAGCGACGAAAGATTATCCGCACTAAAAGCTTTTAGGCTGGCAAGCTTTTGATCGGCAATCACAAAGCGAGGATCTTCCCACTCATGCGCGGCCGGCACCACAATGGTTTTCATCGAGGCGGCTTTAGCCGCAAGTAAGCCGGTAAAGGAATCTTCAAAGGCGACGCAAGCGTCGGGCTCGACGCCCAAGGCGTTAGCGGCATTAAGATACACTTTAGGGTGGGGCTTACCGTATTTTAAATCCCCCGCCGACTCGACAATTTCAAATGCGTCGCTAAGCCCTAGCGCATCCAATGTCGGATGGATTAGGGTCAGTGGAGACGATGAGGCCAGACCGATTTTTAAGCCAGCTTGACGGCAAATTTGCAACGCGTCTTTAACGCCGGGCATCATGGGTTTTTCATCTTTAACCAGCTCAACCACGCGTGCGACGATCCGCGCTTGCACGTCAGCATTCGATGGCCCCTGCCAAGGCTGGGTACGTGCGTAGTGTTTCACAATTTCATCAATCCGCACGCCTGTGGTATCACGCGTATCTTGTAAACTGATAGAAACGCCGAGCTCGGTCAATACATCAATTTGCGCCCGTTGCCAGAACGGCTCTGAGTCGACCAATAGGCCATCCATATCAAATATTGCGGCAGATAACATCGCCAACCTCTATCTCAGTGTGTGTGTCTGGCATCCTACACCGTGAGTGTGAGTTTTGTCAGCAATTGTTCGGCTTGTGCAAGGTAGGGGCCGCCGAATAAATTGACATGGTTGAGCACATGATAAAGGTTATAAATATCTTTTCGTTGTTGATAACCCTCGTCTAATGGCCATTCAGCCTGGTAGCCGTTGTAAAAGCTTTGCGGGAAACCGCCGAATAGCTCTGTCATGGCGATATCGGCTTCGCGATCGCCCCAATAACAGGCCGGATCAAATAGTACTGGGCCGTTGACGGATAAACCGACATTGCCTGACCACAGATCGCCATGGAGAAGTGCAGGTTTGGGGCGATGGTTAGCCAGTTGCGCTTTGACGCCGTGAATGATGGTATCAATGTCGCCCAAATGCAGTGATTTTTCCGCTGCTAGTTGTAGTTGCCAGCCAATTCGTTGCTCAGCAAAGAAGTGACACCACTTGCGGTGCCAGCTGTTTCTTTGTTCGCTGGTGCCGATGAAGTTATCGTCATCGAATCCGTATTCGACTTGCTCCCCCCAGCGGTGATGACGCGCCAGTTGCTGACCGAATAAATAGGCTTGAGTATCGTCGAGCGATTTAATGGGTAGGAAATTGAGTACCAATGCTGCACTGTCTTTTACCGGCCCGACAAAATACACCCGCGGAACATGAATGTGCTCACTCATTGCCAATTGGCGCAGGCCTTCGGCCTCGGCCTCAAACGCGGGCAGACATTCTCGCTGGTTGGTTTTAACGAAAAAGCGCTGCTCGCCCCCATCGCTAATGCAATAGGCGTCGTGGATGTCGCCACCGCCGATGGCGGTTTTTTCTCTGATCTCAAAATCAATATCGAGCTGTTCGGATAAATGTAGAGAC